>JASLXN010000042.1 GCA_030740315.1 Dehalococcoidia bacterium
TACGGTGCCATAATCCTACCTCCCTCTCCTCCCTCTCCTCCCTCTACCGTGGCTACGATGATACTCCCGACGGCAAGGGGCTGTCAAAGCCCACACTCCCCAAGTCCTGGGTGGGGAGTCGAGGACACTTCGGGTGTAAGGACTGAATAGGGAGAAAGGCGACGCTAAACGATTGTCTTTGAACATTGAAACCCGTGGGGTCGGGGTGTAGAATACAGGGCAATATTCAGATGCTCCAGGACAATCAGCTGCTATATGGCGCCATTGATATGCATGTGCACTTTGCCCCCGATCCCTCTCGGGAGCGGAAAGACTCTGCCTTAGGCCTTGCCAGGCAGGCGGCGGAGGCCGGCATGAGGGGGGTGGTGCTGAAAGCCCACCACTACTGCAGTACCCCGGTGTGCTCCACGGTGAACGAGATCGATATCGGGGCGGAGTTGTTCGGCAGCCTCGTCTTGAGCCGCTCATTGGGGGGTCTTAACCCGCGGGCTGTGGAGGTTGCTGCGGCGCTGGGCACACGCGTCCTCTGGATGCCCACCACCGATTCTGTGGTTGATGCCGCGAGAAGGGGGGAAGAAGGTGTGAGGCTGACTGGGGAGGACAGCACTTTGCTACCGGAAGTGGGGCGCATCCTTGAAATCGTGAAAAAGCATGACATGCTCCTCTGCACCGGGCACATCGGCCCGGAGGAGGTCTTCGCCCTTGTGCGGAGGGCGGTGGGGATGGGCATCGCAACGGTGGTCACCCATCCCCTCACCACTGTGGCCGGAAGCCCCCTCTAACTGGAACGGCAACTGGAGTTGGCCGATATAGGGGCGTTTATAGAGCACTGCTATGTGGCATGTACGCATCCTGAGCAGGGATTGGCCCCGATGAAAATAGTCGAAGCGGTAAAGGCGGTTGGCGCCGGACGCTGCGTCCTGGATACGGACTTCGGCCAGGACTATAACCCATCCCCTGTGGAGGGGATGAGAATGATGATTGGCGCTCTGAAGGAATGCGGCTTGGGCGACAATGACCTGGAACTGGCAGTGAAAACTAACCCGGCCCGGCTCCTAGGTATAGAATTGAGCTGCTGACCCACCGGTGTTAGGCGAAGAGGAATAAAAGGAAGAAAGGGGAAGAATGGGAGAGTTTACCATCGCCGTGCTGCCAGGGGATGGGATAGGGCCGGAGGTGGTCTCCCAGGGCGTGAGGGTCATTGAGGGTGTGGGGGCAAGATTCAAACACCGCTTTCATCTCAAGAATGGTCTCTTGGGTGGGGTAGCCATAGAGCAGCACGGCATGCCGCTGCCTGGGGAGACAGTGGATCTTTGCCGCAGTGCGGGCGCCGTGCTGGTGGGGGCGGTGGGAGACTCTCGGTGGGACCACTTGCCACCTCCACAGAAGGCGGAGGCCGGACTGACCTTACTAAGACGGGAACTTGGCATATTTGTAAACTTGCGTCCGATAAAGGTATTTCATCACCTTGAGAACTGCACCCCTTTCAAATCCGAGGTCATACTGGGTGTAGATTTCATCATCGCCAGGGAAATGATGGGGGGTGTCATTCACGGCAAGCCGCGGGGGATGTGGCGTACGGCGCGGGGTCGGCGGGCCGTGAACACCATAAAGTATTCGGAGCCGCAGGTAGACGAGTTCCTCCGAGTGGTGTTTGAGGTGGCACGGGGCAGGCGCAGCCACCTGGGCCTGGCGATACAGGACAATGTACTGGAAACCTCGCAGCTATGGAGACAGGTGTGTGCGGGCATTCCTGAAGAGTACCCCGAGGTGACGGTGGATTACATGTACCCTGATGCGTGTGCCATGCAGCTTATCCGTAACCCGGCCGAGTTCGATGTCCTGGCCATGGACAACCTGCTGACCGCTGGGATGCTCAACGACCAGGGTGCTGCCATAATGGGGTCCATGGGAATGACTGCCTCAGCGGAGATGAACCCAAGGCGAAAAACCAGGCAAGCGGGTGAGGGGGTGCTTGCGGGCGCATTTGGCCTTTATGAGCCGGTGCACGGCTCCGCCCCCAAATATAGGGGACAGAACAAGGTGAATCCCATAGCAACTATTCTTAGTGTAGCCCTTATGCTGCGGTATTCCTTGAACCTGTATGCAGAGGCGGAGGGGGTGGAGTCGGCTATAGAGATGGCCCTGGAAAGAGGTTACCGCACCTATGATATTATGGAGCACGGCAGACAGCAGGTGACTACCGACGGTATGGGCGAGGTTGTAGTCTCAGCACTGCTAGAAGGATAAAGCACATGAAAAAGACGGCTTATGTGGTGCGACCCGATGGCCTTCCCACCTATTCCTCAGCAGCTCACGCCGGGACAATGAACCGGAGGTTAATAGGTAAAGAGACCGTTGGGGCCGGTAATATGGAGGTTGTGTTAGGGGAGGTGGACTTGGATGGTATGGCCGGGGCACACTACCACGATGTTGCCGAGCAGGCCATGTATCTCCTGGAGGGGAAGTGCATAGTGGAGGTGGAGGGGGAGAGCTTTGAGATGGGGCCGGGCGATATGGCCTTCTTCCCGCCGGGTGTCCGTCACGAGGCAGTCCCTATGGGGGGACCCGTCAAGATACTCGTCATCTACTCCCCGCCGCTGGCGGATCCCACCACCGCTTTCCGGACTTAAAAAGGAAGGGCAGAGATACTCCCCCGTGCTTTACGCCGTGCCTACCCATGTGCCTGTAGGCTCTTCCACTCTAGGCTGACCAGAGACTTACACGTGAGACTTACCGCGCTCTGAGCAGCCAGGAACACCGCCACCTCCGCCATGGCCTCCGGTGGCTCCGGCTGCTGTAGCTGCTCCTTGGCCATATCCGATTCCGCATAGCCGGAGTACCTCAGCCCCTCGGTGTCCACGGCGGTTGACGGAGAGAGACTGTTGACGCTGATATTGTACTCCCGCAGTTCCTCAGCCAGGCTCATGGTCAGGCTCTCTATGCCGGCCTTGGTAACTCCGTAGGTGAGATAGCCCGGGCTGGGCCCCTTTCCCATCCACGAGGAGATATTTATGATGCTGCCGCTCTTTCTCTCCATCATGTGTGGCAGCACCGCCTTGATGCACATGAAGGTTCCCCGTAGGTTGACCCGCACGGCAAGGTCCCAACGCCGTATGGGGAGCTCGGCAAATGGGCCCACTGGGAACACACCAGCGTTGTTGACCAGTATATCTATCTGGCCCAACTCGGCCAGTGCTTGGCGCACCATCTCCTGCACATCCTCTTCACTGGATATATCTACCTTGATGGGGACGGCCCGCCGCCCCAGTGACCGAATCATCTCTGCGGTCTCATGAATGGTGCCGGGCATCCGGGACTGGTCTGCGGACTCCGTCCGGGCGGCAACTACCACATCCGCCCCCTCCCGGGCCATGGCCAAGGCTATGGCCTTGCCTATGCCGCGGCTGCTGCCGGTAACTATGGCAATCCTGTCCTTAAGTCTCAATGGACTCCCCCCTTCTCACCGGTAAGGGCCCTCGTTACGGTCGACACACTGCCTCCGGGTAGAGGGTAAACCCTAATCTGTGGGGCCGTCAAGGTTCGTTTTCGGGCAGGAGGTTGGCGCCTCTATCAGCGGTGAGGGGGCAGGTTTACGCCCTGGGGTGTTGCACTTGTCGGTCTGTCACTACTGCGTCTGGTTATAGCCCCCACCCTTGCAAGGGCGAGGGCTATGCTTTATCTTAGGGAAAATGCAACCAGAGGTTGTTTGGAAGCTGTGCTCTGGCCACCCCTCCGCCAGCACAAAGATATGGCAGTTGTGCCCTTACACCTCTTGGGGGTGAAGCTTCCCAGATCTAGCTACCGGGTGGATGAGTGGGGACGAAGAAGCTTGGTGGATGAGAGGTGTTAACCATGAAACGGAATATACTGCGCACCAGCCTGTGCGACCTGCTAGGGATAGAGTATCCCATCTTGCTGGCTGGGATGTGGGTGAAGGACGGCCGGGCCACCCCGCCCCCACTGGTGGCCGCGGTATCCAATACGGGGGGGCTGGGGGTGATGGCGGGACTGGGACTAGAACCTGAGGTGCTCCGCCGCCGCATCCGGGAGGTGAGAACAATGACCTCCAAACCCTTTGGGGTGGACCTGCTTCTTCCCGCCAGCCTGTCCGAGGTGCCCGAAGAGCGGCAACGGGTGAGGGAGAGACTGCAGCGGGAGCACCCCCGCCAGGTCACCATCGCTAGGGAACTGATGCAGAAGTACGGGCTACCGCCCGTGGAGGAAAAGGGCCCAGCGGAGTTGTCACCGCCGCTGATGAGGCGGCAAGTGGAGGTGGCCGTTGAGGAGAGGGTGCCGGTTCTGGCGGTGGCCCTGGGGGATGCCGAGTGGGCCGTCTCCCTAGCTCATGCCCAGGGGATAAAGGTCATCGGGCTGGCGGGCAGCCTGCGCAACGCCCTGCGCCAGCAGGAGGCTGGTGTTGACATAATCGTGGCCCAGGGCTATGAGGCTGGAGGCCATACCGGCACCGTGGCCACTCTGCCCCTTATCCCCCAGGTGGTGGATGCGGTCTCTCCCACGCCGGTGGTTGCTGCTGGTGGCATAGCCGATGGCCGGGGCCTGGCGGCCTCCCTGGCCTTGGGGGCGGTAGGGGTGTGGTGCGGCACCGCTTTCCTGCTGGCAGAGGAGAGCGGGTTGTGGCAGGCGCACCAGGAGCAAATTATGGCTGGGGCCTCGGAGGACTTTATCGTAACTAGGTGCTACACCGGTAAGACTGCCCGGGATTACCGCAACCCGGTGATTGAAGACTGGGGTGCCTCTGGGGTGGAACCACTGCCCATGCCCCTGCAGTGGGTGCTCATGGACGACTTCGTTGCGGCGGCGGAAGCGGCTGGAAAGGCGGAGCTTATCAACAACCCCTGCGGCCAGGCGGCGGGCATGCTGGGCAGCGTCAGGCCCGCCCGCCGGATAGTGGACGAGATGGTGTCCGGCGCCCTGGAGGTATACCGCCGTCAGGAAATGGAGATAGTGCGCTCAGCCTGAGGCCGCTCCCCTCTTCGCCTTTGGAAACTCGGCCAGTGCCTCCGGGCTGGCCACATCCGTTTCGGTGGTTATCCAGGATTTGTCGGCGGAGAAGCGCTCTTTAAGCCGCTGCGGCATCCATACCACCCGTTCTCAGTTCTGCTCACCCTTGAGGGAGTGGGGGGATGCCAGGTAACAATACAGGTTGCCATCGGTGTTCAGCCCAGATGGGCAATGATCCCCATCTCTTCATCCAGTTCCTTGAGGTGTCGCGGACTCAAGTGTTCCTCCGCCAACGGGAAATATGCCGTGTCCTCTTTCTCTATGTGGCCTTTCAACATGCTGACTATGTGCTCCAGCAGGTGTTCCAACTCAGCACCGTCACCTGGCTCTTGCGAAAGGCCACTGAGGGAGGCCACCGCTTTCCAGTAGCTCTCGTGCTCACCCACCATGGCCAGTAAAGGCCCTTCCCCAGTGACCTTGGCAAGGTAGAGGAAAAGTCCCTCCTCTTCTTGGCGGAAGTGTACCCTTTGCTCTCCTTCCAGGAATACCAGTGTGGCCTTGACGGCGGCCACCGCCTGGGCGGCCTGGCCCCCTCGTAGTAGTCGTAAGGCGAGTTCCAGGTCTCCAACTGCCTGCAAGGCTTTGCGGTGACCCTCTTTCAGCAGCTCAAGTGCCATGATATACCCCTTGTTTCTTGCCGAATATCTAAAACCCTAATTACAAGGCACTCTCTGCAGCGCCCGTGGAATGTGATTTTCGTGATTGTTTGTGATTTTGCAGGCCGGTACACTGTAAGCGTGAGCACAAAAAAGGGCGCTAGGGCTAATACCATAACATTGAATGTACGCCCCATGTTCTCCTGAGAGAGGCACTTCAAGATATCTAATATTTTCGATAACCTGCCTGCGGGTGACACCCTGAAAATCATCAACGATTATGACCCCAGGCCGTTTCACTACCAGTTCATGGGCGAGCGTACCTATTAGGGCGTAGTTAGAAACGGCCCACCGCATAGTTGACGGCTAGAAAGGCGATGCCGAGTAGAAACAGTGTGGTACAGGTGCGGAATACATGGGGGACAAACCACCCTGGAAAGAACATGTCCGTGACTCGGCCCGTCTCATCGCCCCATTTCTTCGCCATGTTGGTTAGCGGGCACTCCCAGCCGTTGGCAACCAGCACCAGCCCCTCTAATAACACGGCCCCAATAGCAAGCGGAAGAAACCAGCTATGAGTGCCCCTGATAGCGGAGTAAAGAATATAACCTACGCTGGCCGAAAACAGGAAGAAGACGGCCGTATGGACCGATTTTACGAGAAATATTTTTTGTCGGTTGTCTCCGGTTGGCGACATGTCCAATAGCCTCTAAGGCTTACCCCTAAATGATTCGTACAGGGAGCTACACCAGGTGCTGGGAGAAGAAGCGGGAGATGCGGCTGCCCAGCATTCCCTCGTATCCTCCCCAGAAGTGGTCGGCACCGCTAACACCTTCCCATTCCGCCACACCGGGAACCCCACGGAGCAGGCCCTCCAACTCACCGGCGTAGGAGTAGGGATCGGCATCGCCGGAGACCAGCAGCTTGGGGCCAGCGAACCCACTGATGGCAGCCCCCTCCATACCATCCAGGGGTAAGGACACCAGGGCCAGGGCCTTTAGCCCCGCATTACCAGTGGCCGCCCGGAGGGCCACTCCAGCGCCGAAGGAGTAGCCGCAAAGTCCCAGACGGGCGGAGTCCACATCGGGTTGGGAACTTGCATACGACAGGGCGGCGGCGATATCTTCGGCCTCACCTCCTCCGGAATCGTAGCTGCCCTGGCTCCCCTCCACCCCACGGAAATTGAAGCGCAGGGCGGCGAGGTTGGATTCGGTCAGGGCCAGGCACACGGAGTAGACCACATTGTTGTTCATACTGCCACCGTACAGCGGGTGGGGGTGGCACACCACCACCGCGGGGAATGGGCCGCCAGCCTGCGGAAGGTGCCAATCCCCCTCCAAGCTAAGACCGCCGGATGGGAAGGTGACACGGTACTCCTGCATCATATCTGTTTCTCCTTAGCCAGGCTCTTTCAAATCATCCTCTTTCCTACCCAGTCGCCCGTGGGATAATGTCTGGGGGCTTTGCTCCCCAAACCCCCCGAGGCATTTACTCGGGCGGGCTCACCGCGGGTCGAGTGATGCCCGACCTGTTGGCCTGGACTCTCCGAAGGAGTCAGATACTCTGTTCGGAGCAGGTGGGAAAGGCAGTGTCTGGTAAACGACATCATCACTGGAACTTGACGATGGCACCCTGGGGGCAGGAGAGTAGGCACAGAAAACATCCCTGACAAAGCTGGGGGTTGGTAACAAAGGGTACCTCTCCTGGGGCCTCCTGTGCAAGCACCCTACGTTTACGCGACGGGATGGCGGCACAAACGCCGCTAGCGCACCCCTGGGGGTCACATCTTGTAGCATCCACACAAGCCGCCGACTTGGGCATGGCTATCTGTACCTTTGCACCTCAAAGCAGTATATATCAACAGGTTCTTGGGGGGAGATGCCTGCCTTGTGTGAGCATATGAGTATCTGCTCCTCCACCGTATCCACACCCTCCAAATCAGGCAGCAGCAGCCCCCTTTTCCCTTTGTGCTCCACTATGATGCCGTAGAGTTTGGGGTCCAGCATCCCCCTATCGGTCACCTTCTGCGGCCGGGCGAGGACATCCACGCTGTAGCGCAGGTACGGCAACTCTTCAGCAGACACGGGATGGAAGCGGGGATCCTGGGTAGCGGCGCTGACGGCGTTGGTGACAGTTTCCAGGGCCACATTATCCCGGGCCGGGTCATAGGTACCTATGCAGCCCCTGAGCTCCCCAAACTTTTTAATAGATACAAACACCGCCGCCCGCTCCTTCATCTCCGGTGTGAGCTCGCCTGGCTTGAGCGTTTTACCCTCTCGGACATATCGTTCCACCGTTTCCTTGGCCAAGCCGACAATGGGGTGTGGCTGCCGGGGTCCTTTGACTGGCAGAGAGGCCACCATATAGCCGACCCCGAAAGGCCCTTCGTATGAGTGCACTTGTGGGTTCACCTCCAGGGCCTCTAGGGCACCCAGCAGGATGACAATAGAGCGCAGCCCGCACTCCCCTGCCCGCTCCACCAGTACGGGGTTGAGGTTCAGCAGGGCATCATGGTCAACCTCCCGCACGGCCCGGACCACATGCTGGTCAAACGACTGGCCCTCTGGGTCGTAGCCCGCAGGGGCGGACTGGGTCAGGCGGTGTGACAGGTCGCCGCTGGCGATGACGGCCACTCTCTTATCCGTCCTCTCCGCCGCCAGCCTCAAGGCCTGCCCTAGGGCGAAGTGGTAGGGGAGGGGCAGGTAAGAGAATGTCATGGGCACCACGGGTATTCCCCTGGCCTTTTCTCCCAGAAAGTACAGGGGCACCGTGGCCCCGTGGTCAAGCTGGTAATCCTCGTCTCCGATGCTTTCGATAGGGATATGGGCTTTAGCTGCCTCCTGTTGGAGAGCGGACACCAACTCTAGGTCGTTACTGTATGCTGTCTGCGGAAAGGCGGAACCCCACTGGCGCATGTCACCAGTGCAACCGGCGGCGGTGAGGATTCCCATGGCATCACCGTGTACACGGCCATGGGGGCTGATGATTACCAGCGTTTGTGGGGATGCCTCGGCCATTTCATCGGCCAGCCGTACCATGGCATCCGTGGTGGCCTGAATAGCCTTTTCTTGGCCGTGGCCTACATCGGGGATGAGGAGAGGAGGGTGAGGGACCACACAACCAAACACTATGCCCATGGCATACCTCCGGTGCTTTCCAACTCAGGCCGGGGCCTTCCTTGCGGCGCTGGAGCGCACCCCGACCTCGGCACCACAACGGGAGCAAACGGAGCCTTTTAGCCCCAGCACCCGAGTATCGTAGCCGTAGCGTTTAATCAGAATCTGCCCGCAGGAATAACACTGCGTGCTCTCCGAGCCATGGCCCGGCACATTCCCCAAGTAGACGAAACGTAACCCCTCTTCCAGTCCAATCCGCCTCGCTGTTTCCAGAGTATCCACCGGGGTAATGGGCAGGTGAGTGAGCTGGTACTGGGGGTGGAAACGGGTAACATGCCAGGGGGTCAGCTCTCCGAGCTCCTCTCTGACCCAGCAGGCTATATCCCGAAGCTGCTCCTCGTCATCATTCATCGTGGGAATGACATTGGTAACCACCTCTACATGTATATTCCATTTGGTCTTGGCCCGCCGTGCGGCCTCCAGCACTTCCTGCCACCGTACCACGCGCGCCAGGTTTCGATAGAAGGAATCGGAGAAGCCCTTGATATCTACACGGAAGGCATCCAGATAGGGGCCGATTTCATCCAGCGCCTCTGCCGTGATGAAGCCGTTGGTAACATACACCGTGTATAGACCCTGTGCCCGGGCCAGCCTGGCACAGTCGTAGGTATATTCGAACCATATGGTAGGCTCGTTATAGGTCCACGAGATTCCGGCGCAGCCGTTAC
>JASLXN010000043.1:0-2206 GCA_030740315.1 Dehalococcoidia bacterium
CTCCCACCAATGGCGCCCCCCCCACCCGCCCCAGACCCAACGACTGCCCCACCACCACCACAGGCCGAAGAGGTCACTGTCCGTGAATACCAACCGGAAGCAGCGGAACCAGCCAAGCCGGCGGAGGCTAAACCCCCACAGCCGGTAATCACCCCCAGCGGATGGCAGCTACCTACACCTGCCATCCTTGATCCAGTGGCCTCCACTATCATAGGTCCTGGGGACATGGATCGGCGCGCGGAGACGCTGCAGAAGGCCCTGGCCGAGTATGGTGTGGAGGCACGGGTAGTAGCCTGGAATGTGGGGCCCACCGTCACCCAGTACGAGGTGGAACCGGGTTTTGATGTCAAATACAAAGAGGTGAAGGAGAAGGACTCCGACGGCAACATGCGCATCAGCCGCCAGGAGGTCTCCCGCACCCGGGTCAAAGTGGACCGTATCACCGCCCTGGGCAACGATCTGGCACTGGCGCTGGCCGCCCCCAGCATCCGCATTGAGGCACCCGTGCCCGGCAAATCCATAGTCGGCATAGAGGTGCCCAATTCCAGCCTGGGCGTGGTGCCCCTCAGGACAGTCCTGGAAAGCAACAATTTCCAGCGCATGCGGGGCCGCACTCGTTTGGCACTGGCACTGGGTAAGGGGGCCGGTGGCGAACCAGAGGTCGCCGACTTGACCCGCATGCCCCATATTCTCATCGCCGGGGCCACCGGCAGCGGCAAGTCCGTATGTATCAACTCCCTCATCTGCTGCTTGGCACTCCACAACACACCGGAGGAACTGAAGATGGTGCTGATAGACCCCAAGCGGGTTGAGTTCACCTCCTTCAATACACTGCCGCACCTGGCCATGCGCGTTATCGTTGACAGAGAGAAGGCGGTGGAGGCCCTGCGGTGGTTGGCCAAAGAGATGGACGAGCGCTACAAGACCCTGGCCAACGCCGGCGTCCGGAACATTGAAGACTACAACCGTTCCCAGCGTCCTGGGTGGCCCCTCCCATACATAGTGCTATTTGTGGACGAGCTGGCTGACCTTATGACGACAGCTTTTGAGGAGACGGAGAAGAACCTGTGCCGGCTGGCCCAACTCGCCCGCGCCACAGGTATACACCTGGTGGTGGCTACTCAGCGGCCCTCAGTGGATGTTATCACCGGCCTCATCAAGGCCAATTTCCCCACACGCATCAGCTTCGCCCTCTCCTCGCAGATGGACTCCCGCACCATTCTGGACACAGGTGGGGCAGAGAAGCTGCTGGGGCGGGGAGACATGCTCTACCTGCCCACCGATGCCGCCAGGCCCAAACGCCTTCAGGGCTGCTTTCTATCCGACTCCGAGATAGAGAGGCTGGTATCCTTCTGGCGGCGGCAGCGCACGCTGGTGCACCCCGCACCACCACCGGCACCCTCCACAGAGCAACCCGTCGAGACCCAGACCGAGCACAGGGCGCCGGAGACCCCCGCAGACCCCCTCTTGGAGGCCTCCCGCCGCCTGGCGCGGGAGCACCAGCACATCTCCGCTTCCTTCTTACAGCGCCGCCTACAAGTAGGTTACTCACGGGCGGTGAAGCTCATAGAACTGCTTGAGGAAGAGGACACTATTGCCGGGGAGAAGCAGACGGAGCCGGAGGAGTGAGGGAGCGTCCCCCCGAACCCCCCACAGGGGCTGATATGGCCCAACTGATGGCGGTGGGCCTAGGACAGAGACCGGCTGATATGGCTGTCATCAACGCCACCCTGGTGAATGTATATACCGGGGAGGTGCTTCCCGGCCAAGGGGTGGCCACAGGCGGGGAACGTATCGCATATGTGGGGCCTGACCCCTCCCCCTGCATCGGGGCGACTACTACCGTCGTAGATGCCGGTGGGAAATACTTGGTGCCGGGGTTTATAGACTGCCACTCCCACCTGTGCTACCTGGTAACCCCGGACCAGTTCTTGCGTTACGCCATCCCCACCGGCACCACCACCATCGTCACCGAGACGCTAGAGATAGCCTTCCCCCTGGGCATGAAGGGCGTTTTGAGCTACCTCGCTGCGCTCAGGGGTCAGCCTATTAAGCTGCTGGCAACAGCGCCCGTGCTGGCCACCCCCAGCCCCGTTGCCGAGGCCGGGGCCTACGGCCCCCGAGAGGTAGCCCGCCTGCTCCGCGAACCAGATATCCTGGGCCTGGGGGAGACCTACTGGGCGGCGGCCCTCAACGGCAACCAGCG
>JASLXN010000043.1:2216-9411 GCA_030740315.1 Dehalococcoidia bacterium
GCCACAGCGCCGGGGCCAGGGAGCACAAGCTCCAGGCCTATATGTCCCTGGGTCCTACCTCCTGCCACGAATCCACCACCGCCGCCGAAGCCCTGGAACGTGCCCGAGTGGGGGCCTGGACCCTCATCCGGGAGGGCAGCATCCGCAGAGAGCTGGAGGAGGTGGCGGCCATCAAAGACGCCGGTATAGACACCCGCCTGCTGTGCTTGACCACCGACGGCGTGGAGCCGCCGGAAGCGGTTACAAAAGGCCACATGGACTTCCTGGTACAGCGGGCTGTAGACTTGGGGTTCCCCTTCATCACCGCCATTCAGATGGCTACTCTGAACCCCGCCCAGCGCCTGCGGATAGACCACATGGTGGGGGGCATCGCCCCCGGCCGCTATGCCGATATGCTGCTGCTGCCGGATATAAAAACCATCAGGCCACGGCTTGTCATCAGCAATGGCCGGGTTGTAGCCCGGGATGGCAAACTGCTGGCGAAGCCACGCCGCCACCGCTTCCCACAGTGGTTCCACAAGCAGTTCACCTTTGCCCAGCCGAAGCCCGAGACATTCGCCATCCCCACCCACAACGGGCAGCCGCAGGCAACCGTACGCACGATAGACATGGTCACCCCCCTAGTCACCCGGGAGGGGAAGGCCACCCTACCTGTACGGAACGGTTATCTACAGGTGAACGGAGAGGATAACGGAAGGCTCATAAAGGCGGCCGTCGTGGAGTGGAAGCACCAGCCGGGAAAAGTGTTCACCACCCCGCTACGGGATTGGGGTCTGAAACGAGGGGCAGCCGCCACTAGCGCCGCCTGGGAAGCCACCGCTATAATAACCGTGGGCGCAAACGATACAGACATGGCACTGGCGGTATCCCGAGTAATGGAGTTGGGAGGAGGCTCCGTAGTCGTGGTTGACGGGCGGGTGGTGGCCGAGATGCCCCTGCCCATAGCCGGCATCATCTCACTTGAATCCATTGAGGAGGTGGCCGCCTCGCAGGAGAAGTTCAACCACAGTCTTCACGCCCTGGGGGTGTCTTTTCCCAACCCGCACCTGTCCCTCGTCACCCTCACCACAGGCGCTATTCCTCACTGCCGTCTTACCGAGTCCGGCCTGGTAAACTTGCGAGATGGAAAAACTCTGGGGCTGTCTGTAGAATAGTAGAATAACCTGAAACAAGGCAAGGGGGCATCGCAATGAAGGTAAGCACCATAGACCTGAGCCAACACCGGAATATGGTCGACATACTGGGCAAGATAGCAACCATCCGGCAGGGCAGTCACCTCGGAAAAAGCGACGAACTGTACTACTCTATGCAATTCAAATACCAGGAGCGTCTTCATGAAGCAGCCCAGAACGGACAGACCATAGCCGCACACACTGTTGTAATTCCGGTGGAGATTATGTACGCCATGGACATTGTGCCCATGCACCTGGAGTTCACCGCAAACACCATGGCCATCTCCCTCAAGCAACATGAGGAGATGTTCAGCGCCGCCAAAGCCATGGGCTACACCCCAGAGGTGTGCTCCGCACACCGCATCCTGGCCGCCATGTTCGCTATGGGTTGGGCGCCGGTGCCCAGCACCGTTATCTGGAGCAACCAAGTCTGCGACAACACCGCCAAGTGCGGTGACCAGATTATAGATTCCTATCGTATCCCCGGCTTTTTTCTGGACCGCCCCTTCCGCTACACAGCCAAGGAAACCGACTACCTCACCCAAGAGCTATCCGACATGGTGGCGCACCTAGAGGAAATATCCGGGCGGCGAATGGACTGGGACAAATTCGGCGATGTTATGAAAAGGTCGGCCCGTATGGTGGAGCTGCACCGGGAGATATACCAGCTCCGCCAGGCTATCCCTTATCCCACACATAACCGTCACTCCTCTCAGATTATGGTGATAATGTGGTACTGGATGGGAACACCCGAGGGCTTAAACTACCTGGAGACCGTCCGTGACGAACTCGCCGAGCGCGTAAATGCCGGGATAGGATATGCTCCCGAGGAAAAATACCGCCTGCTTGGCCTTTTTATCCCCCCCTTCCATAAATGGAAGCTCCTGGACTGGATGGAGCGAGTGCACGGCGCCTCTATAGTGGCCGAGCCTTATAGCTCCCACTGGGGGGAATGGGACTATGACCCTACTAACCCTTTGAAGAGCCTGGCCGTGAAACAATTCATATCCCCCATTTGCCAGCAGATGCACGGCCCTATGGAGGAAGGGGTAGTGGCGGACGCCATCGCCGATGCCATCAGCCATAAGGTCCAGGGTGCAGTGTACTGGGCACATACGGGGTGCCGCCAGGCGTGCGCCACCATCCGGGCCACCAAAGACGCCCTTTCGGAGGAGTTGGAAATTCCCACAATGGTCGTAGACATGGACATTATTGATCCCACCTTCGTCTCCGAAGATGAGATGAAGGACAAGCTAGAGTCCTTCTTCGAGCTTCTGGATGAGAGGCAGTAAAGCTGAAAGCTTTTTCGGTTCCGAATGGAAGACACCCAAAAAGGAGGGCATGGCATGAAGATTGAGAAGGTTGACCATATCCATATTTATGTCAAAGAGTTGGACAAGGCCATAGCGCTCTTCTCCGATGTATTGGGCACCAAGTTCAGTGATACCATCCGGGATGAAGAGAACTTCGGCCTAAAATCCGTAATAGACCCGCTGGGTCTGGAGCTGTTAGAGGGCACCCGGCCGGATAGCCCCATCACCCGCCATGTAGAGCAGCGGGGAGAGGGCATAGTGGCCGTATCTTTCAAGGTATCCAACCTAGATGAGGCCGTAGAGGTGCTCCAGTCCAAGGGGCTGCGGCTTGTGGGCCGTATCGACCTGGGCCATATAAGGGAGGCCCAGTTCCACCCCAAGGATGCCCACGGGGTGATGATTGAGCTTGCCGAGTACCAGGAGGAGCACGGGGCCGCCAGGGCTGCCCTGGGCAAGGACTGAGAGGGAATCATCCCAACAAACATTTCTCTTCCAACCCTCCCTCCCATCTGTACCCAGGGGGCTTCGGCCCCAGACCCCCTGAGGGCCATCAAGGCACGGGGACGGGAAACGGCTGCCAGACGAAGTCCGGGGATAGCGGGAAAGACCACTGGTAGGGGACACATATAAAGAGACCAGCAGAAACTCTGAAACAGGCTTAGTATCAAGGAGGCTGGATTGATCACTTCTCAACAGTACCGCGAAAGGCTCAAGAGGTTAAAGTCCAATGTATTCATAGATGGCGAGCTTGTGGACCGGGGTGACTCGCGCATGCAGGGGGAGATTAATACCTTGGCCATCACCTATGACATGGCAGAGGATCCCTCACTGGAGGGCATCACCACCGCCACCTCCCACCTCACCGGTGAAAAGATTAACCGTTTCTGCCACATCCATCAGAACAGCGAAGACATGCTGGCCCGGCAGAAAATGACCCGCCACTACTGCACCCACACATGGGGGTGTATCCTGCGCTGCATGGGATGCGACGCACTCAACGCCCTCTCCGTGGTCACTCACGAGGCCGATCAGAAATACGGCACCGAGTACAACGCCCGGTTTCTGAAATACCTGAAATGGTTCCAGGAGAACGACCTAGTGGCCGCCGCCGCTCAGACCGATGTTAAGGGCGATCGCAGCAAGCGGCCCCACCAGCAGGCCGACCCCGACCTCTACCTGCATGTGGTATCGCGAGGAGAAGACGGAATCGTCGTGCGCGGGGCCAAATGCTCGGTCACCATGGTCTCCCACGCCGACGAGATTCTGGTGATGCCCACCCGGGCCTTCGTGGAGGGGGAAGAGGACTATGCCGTGTCTTTTGCCTTGCCCGCCGACCACGAAGGAGTGAGCTTGATAACCCGTGCCGCCTCCCCTCGCGCACGACAGCAGCTAAAAGCGCCCATAGCAGAGCTAGGCAGCACCGATAGCGTGGTGGTGTTTGACGATGTGTTCGTGCCTTGGGACCGGGTATTTCTGTGCGGTGAGAAGGAGCTTGGGGGTCGACTGGCCGTCCTGTTCGCCCTCTACCACCGCCACAGCTACACTGGTTGCAAGCCGGCCGTCTCCGATATCATCATGGGGGCCACCGCCTTGGTAGCCGAGTACAACGGCGTAGAGCGGGCCGACCATATCCGTCACAAGCTGGCCGACATGATAGGCGTAGCTGAGCTGGTGTATTCCACCGGTATAGCCGGGGCCGTTATGGGGCAGAAGTCATCCTCTGGCACCTATATTCCGGATGTGGTTTATGTCAATGTGGGAAGGCGCCACGCCGGAGAGAATGTGTACCACGAGAGCGATATTCTAGCCGATATCTCCGGAGGCATGTCGGCCACCTTACCCCCCGAGGGCGATTTCTTCAATGAGAAGACCGGCCCCTACTTGGAGAAGTACATGATGCGGAACCCCAACATACCGGCGGAGTACCAGCACCGCTGCTTCCGTTTCATATCGGACATCATCTGCTCTAGCTTCGGTGCGGTGTGGCAGATAGCCGGCATTCACGGCGGTGGCTCCCCCATCATGGAGACCATCGCCATCCTGGGAAACTACGATTTGGAGGCCAAGAAGGATGTCGCCCGATACCTGGCCGGCATCCCCAAGAAAAAGAGCTAACCCCACCCCAAAAGTGGCATCGCCTCGTTACACCGGGGCAGAACAAGCTGCAGCCCCTATGCCGGTGGGGATCAGATTACCTCCTGCTCGGCCAGTTCGCCCACCTCCTCCCAGCTAAAACCGCAGATGTCAGTCAGCACCTCCTCGGTGTGCTGACCCAGTTGCGGTGCGGGCATCCTTATCTGGCCTGGGGTGTCGCTGAACTTCACAGGGATACCCACCATCTTGAGCTTACCGGTATCCGGATGAGGCACCTCAACAATGTAGTCGTTGGCCAGGAACTGTGGGTCCTTGTCCAGATCTGAAACGCGGTTGATGGTCTCAAAGATGAAATCAGGGAAGTCCTTCAAAATGGCCACCCACTCCTGAGTGGTGCGAGTGCTGAATACCTCGTTCAGCAGAGCTATTAGTGCGGCCTTGTTCTGGGTACGGGCCTCTGTAGTATTGAATCGTGAATCATCCCTCATCTCCGGCAGTCCTATGGCCTGGCAGAAATCGGGCCAGTACCGGTCCGGCTGCATGAGGGCTATGAAAAGCCACTTACCATCAGCACACTGGTAGTAATTGCTGATAGGATTGCCCGCCCTGGAGCGGTCGTAGCGGGGCATCTCTTTCCCCAGCATCAGGTAGCAGTTCACGGCCAGCCCTTGTAGCCAGGTAACACTGGCCAGGTGGGAGCAGTCTATCTTCTGCCCCACCCCGTGAAGCTGCCGGGCCATGAGGGCCGCCAGCACGCCGTAGGAAAGCATCACCGCCCCCATCTGGTCCGCGAGCCCGCCCTGGGGATAGGTAGGGGCCTCGGCCCCCGGGGCGGAAACATTCTCCATCAGTCCGGTCCGCGCAACCCCCACCGGGTCTATGGACGGCCTGTTCGCTTCGTCACCATTGGGGCCATAGCCCGAAGCTACGGCATAGATGAGCTTGGGGTTGTGCTGCGATAGGGTATCATAGCCCAAGCCCAACCTCTCCGGCACCCCTTGGCGGAAGTTGTGGACGAAGACATCCGCATTCTCAACCAGCCGGTACATCACCTCCCTACCCCTTTCGGTCTTGAGATCCAGAGCGATGCTCTTTTTATTACGGTTGTTGGTCTCAAAATAGTAATTCCGGCCCCCGGCCAGCGCCGTGGACATGCCGAAGGTGCGGGTCATGCCCCGGCCGGGGTCACCCACACCGCGCTCCTCCACCTTGATAACATCGGCCCCCAAGTCTCCCAGCATACTCGTAGCCACGGGCCCCTGCTGGTATATGGTCCAGTCTATTACCCTTACACTCTCCAAAGGCATTGTCATCCCATCACCTCCTGATTTGTTGCGGTGCTATCCCCTTGCCCGCTCTGTGGAACATTGTATGGATTATACCGCACCACCTGCAGCTTGAGAAGTTTCCCGTTTGAAGCAACACCGCCGCCATGTATACTAAAATATCAGCGGTTGCCGGACAAGGCCTCCTCGGAAGGGCTTGATTTCCAAACGGGAGTTACCTATGCTATGAGCGGCTCCTGAAGACACCAGCAGGGATTTCCCGGTATATCGGGGCAAGGGGCCTGAGCTTCATCTGAGGCCTTCGCCTGAGCTCAGGCGAAGGCCTCAGATGAACGGGATATTCCCCAGAATTATTGAACCTTCCCCCTCTCCACTGAGGGAGAGCTGGTTAGGGAGAGAGGATGAGATAATAATGTTTATGGAGCAGTTCCGTCTGGACGGCAAGGTGGCCCTAGTCACTGGAGGCTCGCGGGGCGTGGGCCGGGCGGTGGCGCTGGCCTTTGCCGAGGCCGGGGCCGATGTGGCAATAGCCGCCCGGAAAATGCCCGACCTAGAGAGCACCGCTGCTGAGATTGAGAAGCTGGGCCGCAAGGCCTTGCCTATATCGGCTCACATAGGCCGCAAGGAGGGCCGGGAGCGGGTGATAGAAACCGTGGGCAGGGAGTTCGGACACATTGATGTGTTGGTCAACAACGCCGCCACCAACACCCACTACGGCCCCGCCATGGCCATCGGCGAGGATGCCTGGGATAAAATCATAGAGGCCAACCTAAAGGGCCAGCTATTCCTCACCCAGGCCGTGGTAAAGCTCATGAGGCAGCATGGCAAAGGTGGCACCATCGTCAATGTGGCCTCGGACGGCGGCTTCCGCCCCTACCCCAACATCGGCATATACGGCGTAACCAAGGCCGGGCTAATCATGCTCACCCAAGTGCTGGCCCAGGAGCTGGGCAAAGACAACATCCGGGTAAACGCCGTGGCACCCGGCTGGCTCCAGACCGGCTTTTCCCGCATAGTCTGGGAGAACCCAAAGACCCTGGGAGACATCCTGAGCCACACCGCCACTGGGCGGCTGGGCCAGGCGGAGGATGTGGCGGGGGCGGTGCTCCTGCTGGCGTCCGATGCCTCCAGCCACATCAGCGGCCAGACAATCGTCATAGAGGGAGGCTACTTTATTTAGAGGTGTACTAAAACCTACTAGGCTGAGGTCTCCTTGAAGGATAGGGCATACACCAGCTATTTTCGCCCCCCCACCCTCCCGGTTATTAGCTTCGATGGGCGCTTAAGGCGTCCGTGAGCACAAAGCGGTGGCTCACCGAGAAGAAGCGGA
>JASLXN010000044.1:0-6944 GCA_030740315.1 Dehalococcoidia bacterium
TTGAGGTCCACGCCAAGGGCAAACCCCTAGACTCCAGTGTGGAGCTTACGGCGGTTGCCAAGCAGACCCCCGGCTTCACCGGAGCAGACCTGGCCAACCTCCTCAACGAGGCCGCTATCCTGGCCACAAGGCGCAACAAGACCAGCGTGAGCAATGATGAACTGGAGGAGGCCGTTGACCGACTTATAGGCGGCCCTCAGAAGAAAAGCCGTATCATCAGCCCCAAGGAGAAAGAGGTGGTGGCTTACCACGAGTCCGGTCACGCCCTTGTAGCGCGCATCCTGCCCAACGCTGACCCGGTGCACAAGATTTCCATAGTGGCCCGGGGGATGCTGGGCGGCTACACCCGCCTGCTCCCCACTGAGGACCGCCACCTATGGACACAAGCCCAACTATACGATACACTGGCCGTCACCTTGGGCGGACGGGTAGCCGAAGAGGTCTGCTTCGGCGAAATCAGCACTGGCGCCCAGCACGATCTCGAGCAGGTTACCAAAATAGCCCGCAAAATGGTTACCGAGTACGGCATGAGCAAGAATCTGGGGCCCCGCACCTATGGACGCAAGGAGGAGTTGGTCTTCCTGGGCAAGGAGATATCCGAACAGCGCAACTACGGCGACAAGGTGGCAAACCTCATAGATGATGAAATCCAGGTCCTTATCCAGCAGTGCTACCAAGTGGCCAAGGATATCCTTACCCAGCACCTCGACAGGCTGGAGAAGCTAACCCGCCAGCTTATGGAATCGGAGACCCTGGACAGGGAGGAGCTGGACAAGCTGTTTGCTGGATTGCCGGGGCACACTGCCTCCCCGGTCACCAAGGGGCGGGTCAGGCGCAAGGCCAGCACCCCCCGCTCGAAGAAGACCGTGGCCGGCAAGCTGAACAAGAAGCCAACGCTCCAGCCCGCATCCTGAGGCCCTCCCCTTCGTTATGCGCCTGAAAGTCCACTTCTTTGCGCTTTACCGCCAGCTTGCAAGCTCGGCGGAGACGCCGGTAGATCTCGCGGAAGGCGCTACTCTGTCCCTGCTTTGGGAGCATGTGCAAGGCCTGTACCCCAGCCTGCAAGGATACCCGCTGATAGCTGCGGTTAACGGGGAGCAGTGCGATGGCCCCACCCCCCTCAGCGAGGGCGATAAGGTGGCCTTTCTACCCCCCTTCAGCGGCGGCCAGCCATGATTGAGCTTACGCAACAGCCTCTATCCCCTCAGGCCGTCATAGACAGGATACAGAGCGGCCGTTCCGGGGCAGTGGCCACCTTTTTGGGGGTTGTGCGCGGGGAGAACGAGGGCCGTGAGGTGCTCTACCTGGAGTACGAGGCCTTCGAGCCACTGGCCCGTGAGAAGATGCAGGAGCTTGTCATGGAGATTAAGTCCCGCTACGGGGTGGGCGAGGTTGCCATGTCACACCGCCTGGGACGGGCGGAGGTGGGGGAGGTGGTCACTATCATCGCCGTGGCCTCGGCCCACCGTGCGGAGGCCTTTGATGCCTGCCGCTACGGGATAGAGCAACTCAAGACACGGGTGCCCATCTGGAAGAAAGAAGTTTTCCGGGACGGAGAGCACTGGGTAGGGGGATAACGGCTTATCGTGCCCACTCCGAACGAAGTATGGGAGTCCGCCAGGAGGATGATATTAAGGCTTATATGGCTGTTGTGAGGTAGCCTGCCGTGGGTCTGGGCCGTGCTTTTTGTCCCTTTATAGCTTGGCTTGGTTGCCCACCAGAGCAATATTAGCCCTGGGAAAATCAAAAGCACACCAAACCACATAAGTTGCCACCAGCCAGATTTGTTGATGTCGTGTAGCCTCCTGGCACACGATGCAAACGGGGGTATTAGTACAGCCAGACCGAATAATCCACCGAGCAAGCCAATTTCGGCCATCGGATTATATGTGCCAATAATAATATCGACAACAGTCAATATCAGGTCGGCGAGTACGACAAACAACAAACAACCACCACTAGTACTCAGCCCGTGTAGGCCTACCCCTAACATCAAACAAATGTTGAAAACCAAGTCTGATAGCACCTGTGAAACCCACCATTGGTAAAACCTCCCTTCCTTACTCGGTCACAAGGTTTCTGAACCGCTGTTTCAGTTCGTCAGCGTAGACATCAGGGTGCTCTTTGCCCGCATGGTGATAGGAAACTACGGAACCGGCTACTTTAAACTTAGCCGCTTCTTTGGTTGAGGCCTTTAGTAAACTGTTACCTGCTGCGGGCCAGGATGTAGGTGGCCAGGTCGGTCAGGGCCTGGGTGGAGGGGCACGGGGGCACTGCATTTATGGCCTTTAGCGCCTGCTCCACGAAGCCGTGGGCGATGCTCCGGCACTCCGTAATCACATCCGTGCCTGGGATGAGGGCCACCGCCTTCTTCACCACATCCACATCCCCCCCATCGGCCAACGTCCGCCGCAGGTCCGCCCCCTGTGGATGTCCTGCCACAAAGAGGATGGTGGGCAGGGTGGGGTGGCCCTGTAGCAGGTCCGCCCCCACAGGTTTGCCCATGTCATGCTCTTGGCCCACGAAGTCCAGAATATCATCCACTATCTGGAAGGCCAAGCCGAAGCTGTGACCATAGGCCTTCAGGGCCTGTATCCCTTCCTCCTCGGCCCCGCCCAGCACTGCTCCGGACTCGGTGGCCGTGGCGAACAGGGAGGCGGTCTTGGCGCCTATCCAGTCAATATAATGGTCGTACTCCAATCTCTGCTCCATGGTAGACAGGTTCTGGGACAGCTCGCTGCTGGATATAGCCATCAACATATCGGCAAACAGGTTGATTACCCGCAGGTTGCCGGTGGAGGCCACCAGCCGGGCGGAGTGGGCGAAGAAGAAGTCCCCCAACAGCACTGCAGCCCCATCCCCCCACTCGGAGTTGATGGTGGCCCGGCCCCGGCGAAGGCTGGAGGCATCCACTATGTCGTCGTGCACCAGAGTAGCGGTATGAAAAAGTTCCATGGCGGCGGCCATGGGGTGAAGAGTGTGGGGTTGGTACTCAAAGGAGCTGCCCGATAGCAGGGTGAGGGCGGGCCGCAACCGCTTGCCGCCGTACTGCAGCGTGTGGCCCAAGAGGGGCAACAGGTCCTGTCGGGCCATGCCCCGTAGCTTTCCAAAGATGTCCTCCACTCGGGCCATGCCCTCGCACACTGGGCCATAGATGGTGGAAAGGTCAATAGCCTTGGTCACGGCGATGCCTCCAGACGGGAGACCTCAGCCTCTATTCCCTTGGCATCCAATTTGGCAAACAGGGCGGATGGGCCGGGCAGGCCTCGGCTTGGAGTCGGCCGCTGCCACTCCCAGGGGTCCTCTACGCTGCCCTCCAGCCCCAAGTACTGATGCAGCCTAGTGGAGCTGAAGGGTAAATAGGGATACAGCACGGTCTTGAGGCACGAGATGACGCTCATGGCCACATAAAGCGAGGTGCCAGTCCCCTCCCGGTCTGTGGCCACCGATTTCCACGGTGCTCTGGACTCCAGGTAGCGGTTGCCCTCCTGTGCCAGGGCCATGGCGGCACGCAGGCCCTCCCGGAAGTGGCACTCCGCGAGCGCCCGGTCCACTGTATCCAGTGTGGCGGCGGCCTTGTTCAGCAAGGCCTGGCCCCCAGCATCAATGGTGCCCGGACGCGGCACCTCGCCACTGTAGTGGCGGTGGACAAAGGTGAGCACCCGGTGTACCAAGTTGCCGTATGTGGCCACCAACTCATCGTTGTTACGGCTGTAGAACTGCTGCCACGAGAAATCGGTATCGCCGCCCTCGGGCATATTGGCCGAGAGGTAGTAGCGCAGAGGATCCGGGTCATAGCTCTTCAGGTATTCAGGCAGCCATACCGCCCAGTTGCGGCTGGTAGATAGCTGGCGGCCCTGGATCGTGAGGAACTCGTTAGCGGGCACATTATAGGGCAGGTTCAGGCCCCCGTAGCCCATAAGCATGGCCGGCCAGATAAGGGTGTGAAAAGGTATGTTGTCTTTGCCTATGAAGTAGTACCCTCTGGCCTCCCCGCTCCAAAAGGGGCGCCACCCGGCCTCATCTCCTCCCGCCCACTCTATGCTGGCCGAAAGGTAGCCGATGACGGCCTCAAACCACACATAGAGGCGTTTGCCCTCATAGCCTTCAACCGGCACCGGCACCCCCCAGTTTATGTCCCTGGTGATGGCCCGATCCCGCAGCCCCTCATCCAGATATCGCAGGCTGAAGTTCAGCACGTTGGGCCGCCAGTGCCGCTGTGCCTCTATCCACTTGCGGAGCAGTTCTTGGAAGGCGCTGAGGCGCAGGAAGAAGTGCTCTGACTCTTTTATGAGGGGGGTGGTATCGCATATGCGGCAGTGAGGGTCACGAAGCTCCGTAGAGTTAAGGGGCTTGCCACAGCTATCGCACTGATCGCCGCGGGCGCCGGAAGAGCCGCACAAGGGACAGGTGCCCTCCACATAGCGGTCTGGCAGGTAGCGCTGGCAGTTGGAGCAGAACTGCTGGGGCACACTATTTTTGTAGATATACCCTTTTTCAAGCAAGGTACGGAAGATATCCTGGCTTACCCGGGCGTGGTTGGGGGTGCTGGTGCTGGTGAACAGGTCAAAGGAGATCCCCAGTTTACGCCAGCAGTCAAGGAACTGACTGTGGTAACGGTCCACCACTTCGGCGGGTGTAACTCCCTCCTGCTCGGCCCGTAGGGTGATGGGGGTGCCATGCGCGTCGCTGCCGGATACCATGAGCACCCGATTGCCCTTGGCCCGATGATAGCGGCCGAAAATATCCGGCGGCAGATAGGCCCCGGCGATATGTCCCAGGTGCAGCGGCCCGTTGGCGTAGGGCCAAGCCACCGCTATTAGAATATGCTCCATACGCTGCCTTCCAAGTCCCCATTGTACCATATCTATGCTCTGAAAGCCCCTGGCATGAGGAGTATGTGTGCCATTTTCAAACCCGCCCATCCAACGGTCCGCTTAGGTTTTCCTTAGGGGCGAAGCCCTCCAGGCCCCTTGGCACCTGCTCGGCAACTCACGTGGCCGCCTGATACCGAGGTTTAGCAGAAAGAAACACATACACTGTGCTAACAAAGTCTAACAAAAAGGGTGGGACGCAACTGGGAGCAGGGTGCAACTGTTTCCTACAGCAACTGGTTGCGCTACCCCTCCCACGAAGGAGCAACCTTTAAAGGTGGGGCCGGGCCGCGGGCGGGCCGGCTACCACGCCTCGCGGCCCGAATAACTGGGTCCAATTCAGGGATGGCTTGCCACCACCCCCGGGGTGGCGTTAGGACCGGTGCATTAACCGTAGCCTTACAGTGCCCCCCTTGCCTTGAGTTCATCAAGTTCCTGGGCGCTGAGGCCCAATAGGTTGCCGAGAATCTCCTGGTTATGCTGGCCCACCATAGGGGGGGGGGTGGGTGCGAACGGTGGTGCCGCTGACATCTTGATAGGGTTGCCGATGACCTTTACCTTCCCCAGTACCGGGTCGTCTACCTCCCAGAATGTCTGACGGGCCTCTAGATGAGGACAGACTACGATATCCTCTACATCCTGCGTCGGTCCTGCGGGCACCCCGTGCTCCAGCATAAGGTCGCACACCGTCTGGCGGGACTTGTCCGCCATCCAGCCTTCTACGATAGGGCGGAGGACTGTCTCCAAGTTCAAGGCGCGCTCATTACCGTTTCCCAGTCCCGGCCGGCCCACCAGGTCCTCCCGGCCTATGGCCGTGCAGAACCTTTGCCATATCTTCTCCCCACCCACAGCCAGTACCACATAGCCGTCTTGGGCTTTAAAGGGACCAAAGGGGGCACTGGTTGCCAGAGCGCCGCGCGGTATCTTCACACCGGCCATGAGATAAAGGTTAATGGACAGGTTGTTGAGGGCCACCATGTTATCGTACATGGCCACATCCACATGCTGGCCCAGACCGGTGCGGTGCCGCATTTGCAGCGCCACCAGGGCAGAATAGGCCCCCATCATGCTAGGCACCGTATCCGCCATCACCGCTGTATTGTAGAGGGGTGACTGCTCCGGGCTGCCCGCGGCGAACATAAGACCGGACATGCCTTGGCCGATGGCATCGAAGGCGGGCCTGTCCATGTACGGCCCCGGCATAATATCCCCTTGGCCAAAGCCGCTGAGAGACACGAAGATGATGCCAGGATTGATTTTCTTAAGGACGGCATAGCCCACCCCCAGCCTGTCCATGACCCCAGGCCTCATGTTCTCCCACACGATGTCCGATACTTTAACCAGGGACTTAAAGAGTTCTACGCCCTCCTGGTTTTGCAAGTTAATGGTGACGCTCTTTTTGTTGCGGGAGAGGCTAGCGGGAAGGATGGGCACATCGCGCCCGTCGCTGCTCCTAACCGTAATGATCCTGCCCTGCTCTCCCTCGGGCGGCTCCACCTTGATGACCTCAGCCCCGGCATCGGCCAGCATCATTGTGCCGTGAGGACCCATCCTAAAGTGCTCTACGGCCAGAACCCTGATGCCACTTAAGGGGTGGAGCCCTACGGCTGTGGACTCACCTTTCTGTGCCAAAGCTCCTCCTCAGCCCAGGGCGCTGTTCTTTTCCAACACCTGAGCTACATCCTCCAGGCCAAGCTCCACCAGCTTCTGGCGTTTGGGCAACGAGGTCTGCTCATCCCAGCCATGGAAGCCGTAGTATTCATCGAGTGCCTTGTCAATATAATCTTCGGCCTTCCAACCCTTCCCAGTCCCTTCGGACACCTCTTCCTTCTGCCAGCGGTAGCATAACGAGTCATGCTCCCGGCGGAAACCCAACAAGGAGTTGAAGGCTTTCTCCAGGTTAACAATTCTCTCTCCAGCCAGTTCCATCTCCTCCGAAGTTATCCTGAGTCCGGTGGCGGCATATATTGCGTCAATGAACATCTCCATGGGGTAGCGTACTGGGTCCGAGCCGGCCAGCATGGTGCAGATGCCCAAGGAGTTGGTTATGGCGGTGTGGATCTCTCCCAA
>JASLXN010000044.1:6954-9369 GCA_030740315.1 Dehalococcoidia bacterium
GTTGAGGTATTCGTCCATGACATCAGCCCTGCCGAAGTGCTTGAGAGCAATCTCTCCCCGGCTTTTGACATCCATGGTAAGCATGCCTTTGAGGTGGTCAGCACCCCTTGCACCAACGGCCATGTTGACCATCCAGCCGGGGCGGTGCCGGAGCTCCTCGGTGAAGGCAGCGCCCCCCTTGCCGTAGTTGGCGTATCGGAGGACAGGGGCGCCCTTCCGCTCCTCAATGAGTTGCGCACCTCTGAGCAGTCCGTCCTTAAACAGAACCCCTAGCGGGTCTTTGCTGTTCCCCAGCGAGTGTATCATGCGCTCTATGGTTACATAGTCACCCCACTGCAGAGGTATTGGCTGGTCCCACCACTCCTCTGTATCGGCATCCGTGATAATGCCCCGTTGCGTCAACTCCAGCAGCAGGCCGCATATAGCGCCCGTCTCCACCAGATCCATGCTATACTCATTGCATAACGCGGTCAGCTTGGCTACTGCTGGCATATCGGGGACATCGGTCGTGATGCCGAAGCTCGCCACACCCAGGTATTCCGGCCTCCTACCTACCTCCCCCGCATGCTGCTGGGCATAGGGCGACTCGTTGCCCCTCAGTTTGTACCAATCGCTACAGCCGGTAGCGCATCCGGGGGAGCAGCTCAGGAAGCCCCTGCTCAGATTGGCTTTCCACCAGCGATGGCTCAGCTTCTGATAATTCTCATCAGGGAGGCGAGGTTCCTGCTGGTTGCGGAAAGCATTCACAAAAGTGCGCTGGTAGTGCCCGGTAATAATAAGGGTGCCGAACATCTTCCAGCCATCCCGGGTCCTGGCGTTGTCGGCAAATGCGTCGTTGAGCCTGTCCATGGACTGGAAGAAGGCTGCGGGGTCGTGAATGGCCACTCCACGGGTGCCCACCACGGCGATGCCTTTGAGGTTCTTTGAGCCCATCACACAGCCTCCCCCAGCACGTCCGGCGGAGCGGTGGCGGCTGACGCTTATAGAACTGAAGGCCACCTGGCCCTCCCCCGCCCTACCCACCAGGGCGGTCTCCGCCTCTTCCCCCACCTCGGCCCGGATGCGGTCATCCGCCTCTAGGACATTCAGCCCCCACAGGTGCTGGGCATCCTTTATCTCCACCTTGTCGTCCTGGATAAGGAGGTAGACCGGCCTTTTAGCCTTTCCCGTAATGACCAGATGGTCATATCCGGCCCAGCGCAGGTTGGAGCTGAAGTGGCCGCCGCTGACGCTGTCCCCAAACATGTGTGTCACCGGAGACTTGAAGGTCCATTTCATCTTGCTACCAGCCCCAAAGGGGGTAGCGCCCAGGCTGCCCAGCCCGGCGATGAGCACATTATCGGCATCCCGGGGGTCACAATGTGGGTCCGCCTGCTGGAAGTGTTCCCACAGTAAATATGAGTTTATACCTTCCCCGCCCAGATAGCGGCGGCGCAGCGCAGAGTCAATCGGGCGCTGCTTCACCTTTCCCTGGGTCAAATCTACATAAAGTATGTTGCCGTATCCAGTCATTTTTTTCATTACCCCCTGTTCACGCGGCGCGGTTCTACATACTGCAGGCAGTGGAAATAGGAGTTTGTGGAGGTGTCCGGGTCCGGTGTCGGCTTGGCGGGGCAGTAGCGGACGCACACCGGGTCGCCGCCGCACAGGTCGCACTTGAGCATCTCCCTGTCCGGGCCTACCCAGATGGCGTCAAAAGGACAGGCCTCGGCACATTCCAGGCAGCCTATGCAATGCTGCTGGTGGATGGCCACGGCCCCTGTGACGCTATCCCGAGTCATCGCCTGGGGAACTGGGCAGGCCTCCCGGCACAGGGGCCGGGTGCAGTGCCGGCAGTATAGGGGGCGGGAGCCGGTGTCCTTCTCCCTCTGAACCCTTATTCTCCCCGAATAGGGGTTTACCTGTTTAGTCTTAGTAAGAGAACACACCATTTCGCAAATACGGCAGCCGTCACAAAGCTCGGGGTCTGCCCTGAATATCTTAGCCATCGGCACCTCCAGCGATAGAAATAAGGAAAGCCAACTCGTCTCCTTCTTGAAGAGGAGTCTTTAGTTCCACTCTTCGCCCATTGTTAAGAACGCTGACTCCCGCCCTGACATCTATCCTCTCATCATCCAGCACCGCCTCCCTAAATTTATCACCGTATTCCTGGGAAAGCTTGTCCATCAGGTGTGAGAAATCAGAGACATCCAACTCCACCCACTCCTTCTCCCTCCCGGTTAGTCCGGCAAAGACTCCATCATAGAAAACAAATACTTTAGCCATGAGGCGATTTTAGTGAATGGCCAACCACATGTCCAGAAATAGCTATACCCCCCCCCCCCCCGCGCGCCAATAAAAGCGCAATAAGAACAGCATTTGCATAAGGCGCCCCCGCCCCATGGTTTTACGGCGGGGGTACCTGGGGGGTTGGGG
>JASLXN010000045.1 GCA_030740315.1 Dehalococcoidia bacterium
AGCGCAGCTAGTTAGAGACGCCGCTTGCTGTGCCTTGCGTCTACGGGTAAAGAATGGTTTGTAAGTGGAGGACACTCCTGCGTAGCCACCTCTGGGATAGGGGGCTATAATGAGGGCTAATATGGATCAACTGACCGAGATAGCCGACGGCATTTACCAGTTGCGCTTCACCTTAGAGCAGGCCCGTTCCCAATCCCGGGTGTACTTGGTGGCCGGGGAACGGGGGGCGGTGGTGGAGACCGGCCCAACCATCATGGTGCCCTCCATCGTTGAAGCGTTGAAGGAAGCGCCAGGGGGTCTGGACGGGGTGGCGTTCATAGTCCTCACTCACCTTCACCTGGACCACGGCGGAGGCATCGGAGCACTGTCACAGGCCCTCCCCAGGGCCACAGTGGTGGCGCACGAGCGTGGTATCCGGCACTTGGCTGACCCATCCCGGCTCATAGAAAGCACCCGCATGGCCTTCGGACGCCGCTTTGAGGAGCACTACGGCCCTATCCTGCCGGTGGCACCGGAGAGAGTCCACCCCGCGGTTGATGGCGAGGTGTTAGACTTGGGAGTGCGAAAATTGGAGGTGGTGCATACACCGGGCCATGCTCCACACCACCTGTGCCTGATGGACTCCCGCACCCGAGCCGTGTTTGTCGGTGAGGCCCTGGGGCACTTCTTACCTGATACCGGCCTGCTGGTGCCCTCCATTCCCCTACCGATGGTGGACCTGAAGGCCATTTTCCGCAGCATCAACCGTATCCAGAGGCTAAACCCGGACATGCTGATATTCTCGCAGTTCGGACACTCCCCCGACACGGAGAGGCTGATATTAGAGGCCAAGCGGGCAATGGCCGCCACCTCCCGCATAGTGCTCTCCCGCCTGCGTGGTGGCGGCAGCGAACAAGAAGCGGCGGCCCTGGTGCTGGCGCACTATGATGAGAGGGCCAGCCATATTGACCCCCAGGTGCCACCCATGAGGTTCTCCGGGGCGTGGGCTGGCACTACCCTGCAACTGGTGCAGTCCCTCCGGGCCTACTTTCGCAAGCGAGACCTGCTGTAACCCTCACTCCCCCATTATCTGTAGCACCACCTGCCGGTGGCGGGGGCGGTTGTCGAAGTCGGCCAGCACCACCTGCTGCCAGGTGCCCAACGCCATTTTCCCCGCCGAGAAGGGTATGGTTAGAGAAGGGCCCATTAAACCGGCCCTGAGGTGGGAGAACCCGTTGCCGTCTCCCCAGGCCAGGTCATGGTGGTAGCCCGTGTCGGAGGCCACCAGCCGCTCCCAAAGCTCCTCGGTGTCCCTGAGCAGGCCAGGCTCGTACTCCGTCGTGCTGATACCGGCCGTGGACCCTACCACGAAGACGGTTACTATTCCATCCTTGACCCCGCTGTGGGAAACCTCGGCCGCCACCTGGGGGGTTATGTCCACTAGGTGGCAGCGGCCTTGGGTATCCAGGGTCATCTCTTTTGTCACTATCATCGTCTACCTCCCTCCGGAAACGGCTTTAGCAGGCCCATCTTCAGTCAGTCTATCCCAGAACATGCAGGTCATCAGGCAAATAATGGCTGGTCAATGTCTAGGTCATTGACCTAGACAAAGACCTAGGCAGTTCCTTATTCCTGCGGCCCCTGCAGGGGCTTCGTCTTCCATTCCCCGCGTGTATCCAGAAGGTGTGTTCAGATAATACCCTGGTCTTTCAGCGCTCCGATATCCTCCCAGGTGTAGCCTAACCCCAGCATTATCTCCTCGGTGTGCTGGCCTAGCTCCGGGGCCGGCCCCTGCAGAGCCGCCGGGGTCTCGGTGAACTTCACCGCAAAACCAGGGAACTTGATGTTGCCCATGGCCGGGTGGTCCCAGTCTATAATATAGTCATTGGCCAGCATCTGCTCGTCCTCGGTCAGGTCGATTAGGCGGTTTGCTACGGCGATAGGCATGTCAGCCGACTCACGCATGGCCTCTATCCAGTCCTGTGCGGGGCGGGTGGCGAAGACCTCATCCAGAATACGCACCAACTCCTCCCGGTTGTGCATCCGCGCCTCCTCATCCAAAAAGCGTGGGTCGTGCTCCAGCTCAGGGTGGCCGATAGTACGGCAGAAGTTGCTCCAATAGCGTCCACCCTGAATGGCTGCCATCACAATCCAGCGGTGATCCCGGCAGCGATAGGAGTTGTAGAGGGGGTTACGGGGTGGCTTAAGCCGGTTGTGCCGGGGTATGGAGTTGCCCATGGTATAGGCCGGCATCAGGCCGTTGCCCTGGATGAGGGCCATGGCTTGTAGCTGTGAGACATCCACCCTCTGACCCACCCCCAACTTCTCTCGGGCCAGCAGCGCCGTCACCACCCCGAAAGCTATAAGGTAGGATGTTACCCGGTCTCCAAGGCCCAGGCTCAGGAAGGTGGGAGGGGAGCTTTCTTCTCCACTGGCCATCATGGCCCCGCTGCGGGCCTGGGCCACTAGGTCCAGGCTGGGGCTGTGCTTGTCCGGGCCTTCGAACCCGAAGCCGGACGCCCGGGCATACACCAGCCGGGGGTTAAGCTGCTTGAGGGTATCATAGTCCATGCCCATGCGGGCCACGGCGGCCTGCCTGTAGTTGGTAAGGAAGACATCAGACTCCTTCACCAGGCGGTAAATGACCTCCTGCCCCTCCTCTCGGCGCAGGTCTACCGTTATGCCCTTTTTGCTCCGGTTGTGCTCCTCAAAGAGCAGGTGACGGCCGTTGAGCATCAGCGGCACCCCGAAGAGGCTCTGGATACCACGGAGAGCGTCCCCCCGCCCCGGCTCCTCCACATGGATAACATCGGCCCCCAGATCAGCCAGCATGGCGGCGGAATACGGCCCCACCTGGAAGACGGACCAGTCAATAACCTTTACACCCTGTAACGCCCCTGGCTGTAGCATATTACCTCCGTATTTGTTACCGGGGATGGGCAACTCTCAGCCACCAGTGGGTAGTGCCTCTAGCAGCATGTCGGAGAGAAACTTCACCCGCACCCCCGCAGGGGCCCTGCGCTGTAGCCTGCCGTAGCATGCCATACACGGCGTGACCACCGTGCTCATCTCGTACTTCTCCGCATTCTGGAAGATGGCGTCTGGGGCGATAACGCAGCAGTACTTGGGGATGTCCACCACTTTTAGCCCATTCACCCTATCCAGCCACCCCCGGTAAGTGGCCCAGTCCAGGTCCCAGTCGCGGTCGGGGGCATAGACCCAACTCCGGTGCTGCCCGCCGGAGAAGTAGGCAATCCCCGTGGGGCGGTCCAGCTTAAGCATTGTCTGCGCCATAGGCTCCGCTAACATATCTAGATAGTAAAGCTGCTCCACATCACAGTCGGGGTAGAAGCGGCGGGCCAGATAGATGCACCACAGGCAGAAATATAGGATGCGCTTGGCCCCCATCTCCCGGGCCAGGCCTATATTCTTGCCTATGAACTCTTTGGCCGCCTCATCGCCGATAGTCCGGTCACCACCGGTCCTCACCTGATAGGCTATCATGGGAGCGCCGCAGCAATACTCCTTGTCCAGGATAGTGTAATCTATGCCCAGGGCGTCCAGGAGACGAAACCCTGACATAACCGCATCCAGCGTCCCGTAGCAGGCGCAGCCTACCACCACCACATTCTCAGCGGTCTTCTTGCGCCGGATGCCTAGGCCCCCCAGAACGGCGTTCCTGAGCACTGGCACCGTGTACACCAGCCCGTCTCTCTTGGTGTCCTGTACCAGCCCCTCCAGATCCCTGCCGGCGTCAATGGTTTCCATTATGCGGAAGGGCATGGAGCGGATGCCCCGCATGTGGTGTGTCATCTCATTGTCCTTTCACCGATTCTGTCTGCAAAGTCACCCTATATGCTTACTGGGCATTCTCGTTCCCGCCCACCCGCCCGGGGTAATTATCTGGTGGGGTTCACCCCTCAGATCCTCCATACGGGAACACCCATGTACAATACCAGCCCTATATGATGCCATTGTCTCTTAGCTGTACCGCCTCCTCCCAAGAGTATCCGCACACCTCTGTAAGCACCTCCTCTGTGTGCTGTCCCAGCTCCGGAGCGGGCAGAGAGAAGGACACCGGCGTCTGGCTGAAGTTTATGGGCAATATCTGCCATGGCGTTTGGCCCAGTACCGGGTGCTCCACTTGGGTGATAATCTGGTTGGCCACCACTTGGGGATCCGCTAGGGTCTGCTGAACATCGTTTACCACACCAAAGAGCAGGTCATGCTCCCTGAGGCTGCCCTCCCATTCTTTGCTCTCCCGTGTGGCGAAGGCCTCGTCCAAAATGGCTATTAGTTCGCGGCAGTACTGCTCCCGGTGCGCCGGGGTGTCAAAGCGAGGATCTTCCGTCAGGTCAAGGCGCTCCAGGGCGTGACAGAAAGGCGCCCAGTAGCGGTCTTGAAGCATGCCAAGCACAATCCACCTTTCGTCCCGGCACCTGTAGTAGTTGTAAAGGGGGTTCTTGGCATCCGCCCTAACCTCGCGGGGTATGGGCTTCCCGGCCAAGAGTTGGCACATGACATTGAAGCACTCAAGGAGCATGGCCCCGCCGAGCTGGGAGGTGGTCACCTCTTGGCCTATCCCCAGCCGCTCTCGGGCCAGCAGAGCGCCCAGCACACCCATGGTCAACATCAGGGAGCCGGTCTGGTCGCACACGCTGGAGTGGAGCATCTGGGGCGGCATACCCGCTTCACCCGGCACATTCATGAGCCCGCTGCGGGCCTGGGCGATCACCTCCAATCCGGGGCTGGAGCCATCTGGGCCTTCCGTACCCAGGCACGAGGAAGAGGCGTATATGAGGCGGGAGTTGTAGCGTTTAAGCGTATCATAGTCCATTCCCAGACGAGCCACCGCATGGTGCCGGTAGTTGGTTATGAACACATCGGACTTCTCCACCAGCCGGTACATTATCTCCCGGCCCTTCTCGGTCTTCACATCTATGGTCATGCCTTTCTTGTTATAGTTGAGGAATTCAAAGAACCAGTTGCGCCCGGAGGAAATCTCTGTGGGGACACCGTAGAGGCTCTCCACCCCACGGGACAGCTCCCCCACCCCAGGCTCCTCTATCTTTATGACCTCGGCCCCCATCTCGCCCAGCTTGACTCCCGTTGACGGACCTACATGAAAGACCGTCCAGTCAATAACCCGTATACCTTCCAGTATGTTCACCTTCCCCTCCTCATATTACGACTGTCTTGCTCGGTGGCGATACTTCGCTGTGCTTGAAAAGGATTATCCCCTTGTAGATATGACCTGTCAAGGCGAGCTAATCAAGCTCATTAGACACCCTGTATTCCGTAAATACTCCACACGGTTTGGCGGAATGCACGGGAAGAGAATTTAGCTTGAACTACAACGGCAATGGGCATAATATCATTGCTAGGAGTAATTAAGAGACTCCATCGGCTACAGGAGGCTTAACAGAATGTCCTGGTCAGCATGGCAACGTGTCCCGGGGTTTGACTTCACCGACATCATCTATGAGAAGAAGCAACATGTGGAGATTCAGGGATATGTTGCCCGTATCACCATGAACCGCCCCGATGTTTACAACGCTTTCAACGCCCATACCCTTGATGAGATGAAGAAGGCCTTTCAGGAGGCCAGTGATGATGTCCGCACGGGTGTGGTGGTGCTGACCGGGTTGGGTGGCAATTTCTCCAGCGGGGGTGATGTGCGCTGGGAGACCACTGAAGAGCACCGTGACCAGATGGACCCCTCTGAAGAATCCCTGGCGAATACCTTTATCAAACGCTGTAAAAAGCCTGTCATCGCTGCCGTAGAGGGATATGCCATTGGCGCCGGCAATCACATGGCATATACCTGTGATTTCACCATCGCCACTGAAACGGCGGTTTTCGGTCAGACCGGACCGCGCGTGGGTAGCCCGGCGCACGGCTGGGTAGTAGCCCACCTGGCACTTACGGTGGGCATGAAGAAGGCGCGTGAGATTTGGCTATTATGCCGACAGTACACCGCACAAGAGGCACTGGAGATGGGCTTGGTAAACAAGGTGGTGCCCACGGAGAGGCTGGAAGCCGAAGTTGACCAGTGGTGCGAGGAGATGCTATCACTGAGCCCTACCTGTGTGCAAATAGTCAAGGCCTCATATGACGCCGCTTTTGACATGTTTCGGCAGTTTACAGGCCCCATGGGACAGATACTCGACAGGATCAATCCGCAGTTTATGGATAGCGAGGAGCGCAAGGAGTGCCAGACATCTTTCTTCGAGCGGCGCACGCCACATTGCTTCAAGAAATATGTAGAGGAAGTTGAAAAAAGAGGCGGGCCTGCGGTTACCAAAACACAGGTCGCATCGCCCTTCGGCTCCGGCTGGCGTTCTACGGTGCCTGGTTCCGAGATTTGGGGCCAGTGAGTGGTGGTGTGAGACACTGAGTAGCCCAAAAGTTAAGGGCTGAGCCCGACAGGGGTGGGCGTTGCCCCGGGCACATGGTTCCAGCTCCCTGGCTGGTTAATTTTGCTGTACAAACCCTAGAGAAAAGGAGCGTCATGTGGTGGGCAAGCTCCGTCACGACCCGATTGTAGCATCTGCGGCGTTCGATGGTCTGGGCCTGCACCTCCTTTCGGTATTGTAAGATCTGCGCCCGCCGTCCTTGGATGACATCGACCGGGATTACATTGCCCAGGGCCTTATGGTAACGCTGGCAGTTGTAGTAGGCTACAAAGCATCCAAGGGCAGCCTCCAGTGCACTGGGCACCTCATACAAGACCTGGTTCACTTCCTGTTTCAGGGTTTGGTGGTAGCGCTCCAGTTTACCGTTTGTCTGGGGGTGAAAGAGCGCTGCCTTGATGTGCCTGATGCCTACCAGGTGCAGGTAGTCTCGGAAGGACCGGGATACGTAGCCTGAACCGTTGTCGGTCAGCAGTTTGGTGCGGTCCTCGACCGGGACATCAGTCATACCTGTAGCATCCACCGCCTCCTGGACCACCTCGATCAGGGAGTCGGCTGTCATGTCCCTTTGCAGTTTCCAGGCCAGGATGAACCGGGAGTAGTCGTCCATAACTGTCACCAGGTAGTAATAGCCCCATCCCACTACCTTGAAATAGGAGGCGTCAGTGGCCCACATCTGGTGAGGCCCTGTGGTCTTATGGCGATACTCCTTACCAGCAGACAGCCTCAACTCCGGGGACTTCACCAAACCCTCTCTGCGCAGAATACGATACACGGTGGACTCTGAGACCGAGATGCCCTTCTTGTCGGTTAACCACGCAGCTAGTTGGCGGCTGCTCAACTGGGGGGCTTCCCGCGCTGCCAGCAGGACAAGACGCTCCTCCCCCGGCAGAAGATGGTTCCAGGGCTTTACACCACCCGCTGACTGCCTCTCCAGACCCTGGCAATGTTGCCTGGCCCGCCACCAGTAATACGTGCTCCTGGGTATGCCCAACTCAGCCAACACCCGGCGTTTGGGGCCTTTGGCCCCAGCCACTCGCTCCAGGACAGCCAGCTTCTCCCCGGCGCTCATGCGCCGATACCGGCGACGTCCTCCAGGGTCGGTATGGCCGTTTTTTTAAGCCGGTGCACCTCCAGGGAGAGCTCGGCCACCAGCTGTTTCAGGTCTCCGTTCTCCCGGTTGACACGTTCAATCTCCTGGCGAGTGGCGTCACGCAGCATGTCACGGGTGAGCCGCTCCTTCCCCGCCTCCATGAAATCCTTCGTCCAGGCATAGAAAGCACCCGGCTTGATCCCTTCCCGCCGGCAGAGATCGCTAACGGTAACCTCACGACGGAACCCCTCCAGCACTATGCGTATCTTCTCTTCAGGACTGTACTTGCGTCGGGTAGCGGCACGCACCTGTCGTATAAAGCTCCTGGTCTCCTGTGTGCGAACCTCTGCTGCTTCCAACTTGCTTGTAGGACTCTGTGACACTTCTGCTCCTTTCCTGGGGCTACTCTACCCCATTACCAGGAGCTCACTCCACCCCCTCCGCACTCTTCGGTTTTATACCCCCTCGAAGTGTCCAATTATCGCTGACGGTATACAGCCAGGCCACCTTTAGGCCGGGGGTGCAACGAAAAATGAAGCACGTATAATTGCTTGACAAACGGCTCCAACGCCCATATAATGCCTCAGACTTTGTGCTACATAGCAAATTTGGCCTGCTATGTTTGTGTGTGGGGGGCGGGGGTTGGGCGATCCGATCCTCACAGACGTTATGAAGTTATGTTAGGTTTATGATTGGGTAAGGAAAGGAGGCAATTATGAAGTTGCCACTACGAGGGGCGGTTATACTGTCCCTGGTCATGGCGGTGCTCCTTGCCGTTGCGGCCTGTACCGGGTCGGCAGGGCCCCAAGGCGCCCCCGGACTCCCTGGAGAATCTGGTCTGCCCGGCATCTCAGGTGCGCCAGGCAAACCCGGTCTTCCCGGCATCTCAGGTGAACCAGGCAAACCCGGTCTGCCCGGCATCTCAGGTGCACCAGGCAAACCCGGTCTTCCGGGACTGCAAGGACCTGCTGGAAAAGATGCCCCAGGCCTTCCCGGTGCCTCAGTGCAGGTTAGCCCCTCCACAGCGAAACGGGGAGACACTGTAACGGTTACCGGGGCTGGCTTTACTCCCGGCAGCATCGTCTTGGTGGAGGCAGACGGCCTACGAGGGCCAGCCGCGATTGCCATTACCGGTGACCTCAGCCCCGAAGAGATGATAGTCAACGATAACGGCGCCTTTCAGTTTGAGCTCGCCACCCCCAGTAACTCAGCGGAGGGGCTAAAAACCCTGCGGGCCGAGGATGCTGATGGAACAGTAGCCACCACCCCTATGACCATAACGAAATGATGGAGGAGTAGAGGATGCGGTCTAAGAAATCGCTTATCAAATGGCTCACCGTCGGCAGCATCCTGCTGGCGCTGGCCTTAGTCCTGGCTGCGTGTAGCCAGGCCACCCCAGCGCAACCTGCGGCCCCAGCGCAACCTGCGGCACCGGCAGCGCCGCAAGCCCCAGGGGCGGCGAAAGCCCCAGCGGCGCCGGCAGCACCTCAAGCAGCGGCCGACCCTTCAGCCCCCAAGGCAGCTGGAGCGGCCAAGGCGCCTTCAGCCCGAGCAGCCGTGGGTGCCAAGATGGCACCGGTAATAGGCGTGGAGATTGACACATCCCACCCCGAGGCTGACGATCTGGGACCTCTCAAGGTGGACATGCCTCGCTTCTTCACCTTCTCCGGGACATCTTCCCCTGGCTCGTCTTACACTTTCTTCGTTAACCCTGCTATCAGCCAGATAGAGAGTGGCTTTCCCGACGTGACTATCCGCCA
>JASLXN010000046.1 GCA_030740315.1 Dehalococcoidia bacterium
CCAGGCCCCGACCCTGGTCATCCACGGCACGCGCGACAACGTCGTCCCCCCCGAGGTCGGCCGCCGCCTCGCCGCCGCCATCCCCGGCGCCCGCTACCAGCTCCTCGACGGCCTGGGGCACATGCTGATGGTCACCGGCGCCCGCCAGGTGCTGCCCCCGGGACTGGAGTCCTTTGTGGGCAGGGTGAAGCAGAGTGCTACCCTACCCCTGGCGGTGGGTTTCGGCATCTCCACACCGGAGCAGGCGGTAAGGGTGGCGGCGGTGGCGGACGGGGTTATCGTGGGCAGCCGCTTAATTCAGATTATCCGGGAGGACGGCGGTTACGCCGCCGCTCGGGAATTCATCCGGGGTCTGCGCCAGGCGCTAGGATGAGGTGGGTGGTCTACCAACTTGCTCTCCATAGGCTCTGGCAATATGGCGGCGTCTTGTGTACTATCAATATCTTCCCGAAGGCACCTCCTCGCCCCATAGTCGGTGTTGGCAAGAAACCACTCGCGGTGCTATATTCAACCCATCTTTTGGCACATGCCGTTATACATATGGGTTATACGGGTGTGAGGGGAGGTCGGGTAGGGTTAACTGTCCAGCTAAACGAATTCTTCCAGAATCTGGCGAAGCAGTGGCAGTGGTGGACAAGATTAAGAAGTTTCAGCGCATCTTCAAGAAATGCGGTGGCCCGGGGTATCGTATTTACACAGGCATACTCAGCGGGCTGACGGATCGTGGGGTTTGTGAGTTCGATATGGAGAGCTTGGGCAAGTTAGAAGGACTCTTCTGGGCAGCGTCGCATAACATTGAATAAACCGCAGCCCACGAGAAACGGTAGGAAGGGTTGAAGCTGCTGGTGTAAGAAGCTACAGTAGATCTGTGGAACCGAGAGGTTTAGATTGCATCGCCGAGCCAACCTTAATACGCGGTGGGCATATGCCCGCCATTACAGACTGCTATAGGGCATCAATTTGAGCCAGTGCTGGACAGGTTAAGGCGGGCCTACCCCCTTAAAGTGGAGTTGGTTCCTTTGCTGCTGGCCTTGCTGACCAGCTATATACTATTGTCAACATTCCCCGGCCTGTCGGACCAGGTGCCCACACACTTCAACCCCGCCGGCCAGCCAGACCGATGGGGCACCCGGGTGGTTCTGCTCCTCCTGTGGGTGGCCCAGATTGGACTGGTATACATACCCGCGTCGCTGTTCGGGCTGGCCCTGGCGGTTATGGGAGACTTCCGTTCCCTCGTCAGCCTGCCGGGCGTGATGAAGAGAGAACTGACCGCGGACCAGGCTGAGGCTGTGAGGATATGGGCTATACGGCTGTTGCTGGTCACCAAGACGCTGGCGATGGCCCTGCTGGCCGTTGTTCTGTATAACTCCATACGGCTGGCCCAGGGCGAAACGGCACTCTGGGGTGGTATATTCTGGGCCGTGCTGGCCCTCCTGCTGGTAGGCACAGCATTTATCATATGGCGGCTCCTGTCCTTGCAAAAAAAGGGGGATGTGTAGCTATGCAGGTGACGGCTAACATTGAAACCAGTTGGACAGATTACGCAGTGTTAGCACTTAGCGGGCTAACACTCATCATCATCCTTATCCTGGCTGGTTTAGCATACGCTCGCAGGCAGTTGGACTCCATGGCAAAAGAGCGTAATATTCAGGCCCTTCTGCACTTTCTTGAAGTCTGGGACTCCGCTGAGACAATTGAATCTCGCCGCCTCATTAACGACTACGATAACGACTACGATCGGAATGCTTTGCCTGAAGCTATTTAAAATGCCGACAAACTGAGTATCTTAAACTACTCCCGCCTGACCAGGGTAGCCGACTTCTTTGAAGACTTGGGTTACGTGTGGACAAAAGAATATATTATATTAGAAGACATCAAAGAGGAACTCATATTTTCAGTGAGGATGTACTGTAGGTTCTACTGGAAGTACATTCAGAATATGCAGAGGAAAAAGGAGGATAAGCATGCCTATCAACATTTCTCCGACTTGGACAAAACCCACAAGAGTGGGAGAAGCGAAGAGCGATATACTTGCTTACTTGGGTGGCCTACCGAACATGCTAACCTCTTCCTTCTCCCTCTACTCTTATCATAAATCGACTGCCCTCGAAGTCAAAATCGCGATCTTCAAGCCGCAGGCGACCAGATAGGCCTCACCGTGGGGGGCGTATCTCAGGCCCTTTCCGGTTCATGCGGTAGTCCGGTGCGGTGATGATTATGAACTCGTTTGTGGACGGGTCACCTATGCGCGACATGTAGCGGCTCTCAATCTGGTTCATATGCAACGAGGTGGTTATGACCGTAGGCAGCTCTGCGTTGTACCGGAAATTCAGAAGTTGGTAGAGCTTATCGTGTGCCCAGGCGGTAGAGGCGTGCTCCCCGAAGTCGTCCAGAATCAGCATAGGGGTCTGTCTTACCGCCTCAAAGGCCTCATCATAGCTGGTCAGGCTGTCCGGGCTGAAGGTGTGGCGCAAGTGGTCTAACAGGTCGGGGATCACCAAGAACATGGCAGGCTCCCCCTGCGCCCGCCGGTGATGGGCGATGGCGGCGGCCAGGTGGGTCTTGCCGCAGCCATTGGTGCCCATAAAAACCAGCCAGCCCTCCGGCCCTGCGGCGAACTCTTTGGCCTTCTTGTGGGCATAGTTGAGCGTCTGCTGCTGCTCGGCGGGCAGGTCTTGGCGGCGTTTCCAAGAGGAGAAGATCATTCGTTTCAGACGTGGCTGCCCTAGTACCTCCAGCTTGGCGAGCGGGGCCACCCGATCTCCCTCCAACTCCAGAACCCGGCTCAGTGTGGTGTCTGTGAGGCGCTGGCGTAGAGGCTCCTCTAGGCGGCTCAGGGGCAGGCGGGTGGTGAAAACAGTGGGCAGCCGGGCCTGGTAGCGGTAGTCAATCACCTGGAACAGCTTGTCCGCCGCCCAGGGGGAGGCGAAGTGGCCCCCTAGATCATCCAACGCCAGCAGCGGTGCTGTCTTCACCTGAGGCAGTAACTGGTCATATGTCATTTGGCTGTTCGGGGAGAAGGCGGCGCGCAGGTGGTCCAAGAGCTGAGCTACTGAGACGAAAAGGGCCGGCTCCCCCTGTGCCATGCGTTTGTTGGCGATGGCGGCGGCCAAGTGTGTCTTGCCGGTGCCAGAGGGTCCGGAGATCACCAGCCACCCCAGAGGCCCTTGGGCGAAGGCCTGGGCAGCCTGGTGGGCCTGGGCAAAGGTGGGGGAGTCCCCCTGCCTGCCACCGGGGTTCAGGTTCTCAAATGTGAGCCGTGTAAGTGGGCCTAGGTTGGAGTATAGCTCCAACCTGGCCAGCCTGTCCTGTGGCCGGTCCCTTTGCAGGCACGCACATGGCTCCAAGCGGGAGAAATCGGGCTGACCGGAGGCCAGGGTGGGGTGGATGAACCCCGCCCCTCGGCAGACCGGGCACGGCTCTTCCGGCTCTTCAGTGGGGGGTTGCCCGCTCATCGAGCCACCTGGCGTATCTGTCTGCATCCTCTTCAAAACCTCTCCCAGCCTTTCCACCTTCTCTGCCCTCCTCGGCCCAGCGTTCCAAGATTCGGGCTACATAGCTCCAGCGACGCTTGTTATGGGACACCGCCTCCCGGAATGCCTCCTCTATCCAGGGGGCGGGGTACCGCTCCTCCGCCGCTTTAAGCTCTTCGGCCACGAGTGGGGTTATCAGGCCGATGTTCTGCTCGTATAAAGTGAAAATGCTGTCCTCGGGGGGTGGGGGGGGACTATGAGGTACGGCTATCTCTCCTAGAGGCACCTCACCCCGAGTGATGCGTCCCACAGCTTCCCTGCCCTGGCGGTCGTTTAAGAAATAAAGCTCGTGCGGTTTCCCCTCCCGTGCTACGGTGAGGGTGAGGAAGGTGCCCCTGCGGCAGGCCGCCATCAGGGCCTGCTTCAGGCTTTCCTCACAGCTGTTCCCGAGTCCCTTCACCATGTCCGGAGCCCGTAGCATCTCGCCCAGGGTAACAAAGCGGGGATAGCCCTTCTTGCAGTAAAGAAGGCGGAACAGGTGCAGACTGACCTTGAGCTCCGCCAGATCCTCTATCTCTTGGAGGAGGCCGGTGATGAACAGGTTGGGAAGGGGGGTATAGCCGGTCTTAGCCGGGAAACCCTGGAAAGGCTTCATGTGCTAACTGCTCCGGGGCGAAGTTATCGAACTTGGCGGTACGGGATACCCAGCGTAGCTTTATCTCGCCCGTGGGACCGTTGCGGTGCTTGGCGATGATGATATCGGCTACGCCACGGGGGTACTCCTCCTCACCGTGCTCCCTGGCCCACTCATCCGGGCTGTAGTAGTATTCATCCCGGTAGATGAACATAACTATATCAGCGTCCTGCTCGATGCTGCCGCTGTCCCGGAGGTCGGATAGCTGGGGGCGGTGGGAGGCCCTGAACTCTGCGGCACGGCTGAGCTGGGATACCGCCAGGACCGGCACATTCAGTTCCCTAGCCAGTGCCTTGAGGGAGCGGGAGATAAAGCTTATCTCCTGCACCCGGTTGTCGTTTCGGGTGTCCCCTTGGGCCAGTTGCAAATAGTCCACCACTATGAGATCCAGGCCGCGCTCGTTTTGAAGGCGGCGTGCCTTAGAGCGTAGCTGCGACATGGATGACTGGGGGGTATCGTCTATATAGAAATTGGCCTCGGAGAGGATACCGCTTGCGTCTATGAGGCGCTTCTCTTCGTCGTCGGACAGCAGCTTCCGACGCAGGCGGTGGGTGTCAATGGTGGCCTCAGCAGATAACAGCCTTTCCACCACTGATTCCTTGGACATCTCTAGGCTGAACATGGCCACGCAAGCATTGTAATCCAGGGTGGCGTTGCGGATCATGCCAAGACAGAGGCTGGTCTTGCCCAGGCTGGGGCGGGCGGCCAGCACCACCAGATCGGACCGCTGCAGGCCTCCAAGGAAATCATCCATGGCGGCGAAGCCGGTGAAGATATGGGGGAGCTTACTCCCTTCCGCCTCAGTGGTGGGCTGCTCCTCAAAATAGGTGTCCAGGAGGTTACGGATATGGGTGAAGTCGCGGCCGCTCTCGCCCCGCCGCAGGCGGTATAACATGTCCTCCGCCTGGTCCAGGGTAGCGTCTATATCCGGCCCGGCGTCATACCCCAGGGCGGCAATTTGGCCGGCGGAGGAGATAAGCTGGCGCATCTTGGACAGGCGGTGCACTATTGCGGCGTAGTGGTCAATCTCAAAGGAGGAGGGTGCTGTGGACTGTAGATGCAGCAGGTAGGCGGGGCCGCCGGCGTCCTCCAGCCGGCTCATGCGGGAGAGCTCAGCGCCCACCGTCACTTGGTCCACCGCCTGGTTGCGGCTGAACACGCTTAGGCTGGCCTGGAAAAGCCAGCGGTTCTGCTCGCGGAAGAAGTCCCCCGGCTGCAACACCCCGGCCAGCCGGTACATGGTCTCGCCGTCCAGCAGCAGGCAGCCGAGCACGGCTTCCTCAGCCTGGAGATCGTGAGGGGGTAGCCCAGGGTTTTCACTCACCTAACGGTTCCACCACCACTTTGAGTTCCGCCTGGAGCCCCGGGCCTACATGCACCATCACCGTGTGCTGGCCCAGGCGCCGGATAGTGCCTGGCAGCTCAATATTCTTACGGTCCATAGCTACGCCCTGTCGCTGCAGCTCCGCTGCAACATGACCGGCGGTCAGCGCACCGTAGAGCCTCTCTTTGCCGCCAGTCTTGGCCTTAAGCGTCAGGGTCATCTCAGAGATGCTTTTTTTCAGCCCCTCAAAGTGCTCCTGGCGAGAGAGGGCCCGCTTCTCGTCGGCCCGTTTGCGGTCCTCCCAGGTCTTGAGACTGGCTGCGGTAGCCACCATCGCCAGGCCCCGGGGGATGAGGTAGTTCCGGGCATAGCCCGGGGCCACCTGCTTCACCTCCCCGCTCTGGGCCACTCCGGGGACTTCCTGCAGAAAAACCACCTTTACTGCTGACATATTATTTCTACCTCTATATATCCGGTATATGTCCGGGCATCCCTTAAGGCCGGGTGCCGCTTTCCGGGTTTCTATGCTTAGATTATACCCCGCATGGGGTGCTGGGGGAAAGGAGGCCCTGTACCGGTTGTGGGCCGAAGAGTGTTATCTAAACGACTTGGACGGCCCTGAGCCAACGGATGTGAAGTGTCTCATGCGGCTTTTGCGGAGTTTCCTGAATACCCGACAGCGCAGAGCCGAGATTACAGTGGTCATTTAGCAAACCTTTCTCTTCCCGCCCTGCCTCCTAGGTTTATTCTGTGGGGGGCACCCTTCCGAAAGGATCCCAGCCATCGGAATCCGATGAGCAAAGCATTACCGGGCCAGAGCCCCTTGTACGGGGGTCTGGCCCTTTTGTTATCCCCACAAATAAATGACCTCATTATTGCACTGAATTGACCGGGAGGGACTTGTGGCTTATAATGAACGGCGTATTATGCCCAAGAGGACATATCAACCGAAGAAAAGGCGGCGGCACCGGGTGCACGGCTTTCTATCACGGATGCAGACCCGTGCCGGACGGGCTGTAATCCAGCGGAGGCGGCTGAAGGGGCGTTGGAGACTGGCTCTTTGAATGAAGCCTCGTGCTCGGCTCCAGGGCCGGGGGCGTTTCTCCCAGATATACCGAGACGGCAGGACCTGGAGCCACAGACTACTGGTGCTTAAGGCATTGCCCACTGGCATGCCAGAGAGTTGTTTTGGCTTTGCCGTAGGGAAATCCCTGGGTGGGGCCGTGTTTCGGAACCGTATGCGCCGCCGGATGAGGGAGATAGTCTGTCATATACAGGTACATCCAGGATGGGACGCTATTTTTATAGCCCGCGCGGATGCCGTTAACGCCTCCTTTGTAGAGCTGGCGGAGGCAGTCTCCGGTCTTTTGGGCCGTGCCGGGCTGAAGATTAAAGAATGAAATCGGCGGCATTAGGACTTATACATCTTTACCGGCGCACCATCTCCCCGGGGCAACCAGCAAGGTGCCGTTTCCTGCCTACCTGCTCAGAGTATGCCTGCGAGGCTATCGGCCACCACGGAGTCCTGAGTGGGGCGTTGCTGGCCGGCTGGCGGTTGCTGCGCTGCCACCCCCTGAATCGGGGTGGATATGACCCGGTGCCGGGTACCACAGAAAGAAAGCTTGAATTGAAATCCATCCACCTGCACGGCCACCTCCGTATTGTAATCATAGTTGTTGTCCTGATGGGGATGCTGCTGAGTGCCTGTGTAGGGCAGAGCAAGGGGATCTCGCCGATAACGCTGGAGGGAGGCATGATTTATGCCGTTTCATCCCAGGGCGAGGTACTGGCCGTGGACCCGGACCAGCGCGGCCGCGGGCTGCCCTTCCCTGGAGTAGGGGAGTGGGTGTTCCCCAGTAATGAAGATGATGAAGACCTGGGCTTGGTCTATTCCCAGCCCTTGGTCACAGCCAATAGGGTGCTGGTAGCTACTTTTGACGGCAAGGTATGGGTCCTCAATCGGGCCACCGGCGACAAACGGGGTGAGGAGCCGCTGTTTGCCAATGGCTCATTGGTGGCCACCCCTACTCTATTTGAGGATACCCTTCTTATTCCGGCGGACACAAGCCTTTACGCTGTTGACGCCACCTCCGGTGCTGAAAACTGGCCTAAGCCTTTTCAGGCCCAGAGCCGCATCTGGGCCAGCCCGGTGTTGTTGGGTGATAATGTCATCGTAGGCTCACTTGATCACCGCCTGTATGCGGTGAGCCTTACCGATGGGGAGGAGGTGTGGAGCTTTAAGGCTGGGGGAGGCATCGCTTCCGCGCCTCTGGTGGTGGACCGGAATATTTTCACGGGCTCCTTTGACCGCAACTTGTATGCAATAGGCGCTGATGGCCGGGAGGTTTGGCCCTCCCCGTTCAGTGTGGGGGACTGGGTGTGGAATAGCCCCCTTTACAATGAGGGCACCGTGTACTTCGGGGCGCTGGACGGGATGTTCTATGCCGTGGATGCCTCCCGGGGCAGGGAGCGATGGAGCTTTGATACCGAGGGGGCTATACGCGCCGCCCCGGTTCTTGAGGAGGGCATGCTGATAGTGGCCACCGCTGACGGCGATGTTTATGGTGTGGATCCAACCGTTGGTTCCATGGAATGGCAGCGCTCTCTGGATCGGGGTATAACCGTAAGCTCTAACCTGCAAAGCGGCGACGGCAAGGTGTACATCTCTTCGACCGACGGTACCCTATACGCCCTGGAAGCCAAGACTGGGATGCGGGCGTGGAGCTTCTCCTTGAAAGATGCGGTGAAATAGAGTGGGCGAGCTCTGGAATACCCTGTTCTATGACCCTATCCTCAACATGCTGATCCTGCTGTATAGCGTCCTCTTCCACAACTTCGGGCTGACCATTATTGCGTTCACCATACTAATCCGCCTCATCACCTTTCCTATGACGGTAAAGCAGCTAAAGGCCACCAAGGCCATGAGCGCACTTCAGCCCAAATTGCGGGAGTTGCAGAAAAAGCACGGCAAGAATCGGGAGACAATGGCCCAAGGGCAGATGCGGCTTTACAAGGAGGCAGGCGTAAGCCCAATGGGCTGTGTGATGCCTATGCTTATCCAGTTCCCCATCTGGATTGCCCTGTACCGGGCCATCATACAGGTGTTGCCGGTATCGCCTGACCTCATGTTTAGTCTGTCCGGCCATCTTTACTCCTGGTCACTGGTCAACCGTATGGTGCCGTTGAACGAGGGTTTCCTGTGGTTACAGTTGAGCCAGCCGGACCCCACCCCCTTCGTACTGCCTCTGCTGGTGGCGGGCAGCATGTGGGTTCAGCAGAAGATGATAACCACTACTACCTCTGATCCCCGTCAGGGCACTATGAACCGCTATATGCTGTGGATGATGCCCATAATGTTCGGCTGGTTTACCCTGCAGTTCCCCAGCGGCCTGGCCCTCTATTGGGCGGTCTCTAATCTGGTGGGTATCGCAATTCAGTACTTCATCGGGGGATGGGGGGAACTCATACCTTCCCGTTCCCAGGAAACGGGGGCACAGCTTGGAAAAGCAGACATTCAGCGGCCAAGACGTGGACGAAGCCATCCAGAACGCCCTTTACGACCTCGGGGTAGACAGGGAAGACGTGGAGATAAGCGTGGTCAAGAGGGGGAAGGTGGGTCTCTTCGGCCTAGTGGGAGCGGAGGAGGCGGTGGTGGAGGTGAGCCTCAGAACGGAGGATCGGGAGAGCCTCAGAACGGAGGATCGGGAGAGCCTCAGAACGGAGGATCGGGAGAGCC
>JASLXN010000047.1:0-1981 GCA_030740315.1 Dehalococcoidia bacterium
TTACTAAAGCGTTTCAATAAACGAGTGCAGGCCGATGGTCTGCTGTCCGAGATAAAGCGCCGGGAATACTTTGAAAAACCCAGCACCAAACGTAAGAAGAAAGCTGCGGCCAAGAGGCGCAAAAGCTACAAGACCTCCCTAACCCATTCCCATTCATAGGGCGGCTCACGGATTTGGATATTGAGCAAAAGCTGAGGAATGACCTCAAAGATGCCTTGCGCAGCAGGGACAATCTGCGGTTGGGCGTGCTCAGGTCTGCCCTGTCCCAAGTGGGGTACGCCCAGATTGGGAGGAACCAGCCCCTCAGCGATGGCGATGTCATGGGCATACTCTCCAAGGAGGCCCAGCAGCGCCAAGAGAGCATAGAGGCCTACAAAAAGGGCAATCGGCCCGACCTGGTGGCCCAAGAGGATGCGGAACTCAAGCTCCTTCAGGAGTACCTGCCCCAGGCCTTGAGCCGTGATGAGGTGGTGGAGTTCGCCAGCCGGGTGGTGGCCGAGGTGGGTGCCCAAGGGCCGAAGGATAAGGGGAAAGTGATGTCCCGCGTAGTCGCTGAGCTCAAGGGCCGCGCGGAGGGCCGCCTCATTAACGAGGTGGTTACACAACTCCTCTCAGGAGACTGACTCTGCTGTGAAGTTCGGCATCGTAATCTTCCCCGGCACCTGGAGCGACCGGGACTGCTACCACGCTATCACCGAGGTGCTTCATCAACCCGCCGGATTCGTGTGGCACCAGGATACCGACCTTTCCGGCTACGGCTGTATCGTTCTACCCGGTGGCTTCTCCTACGGGGACTATCTGCGTCCGGGGGCCATCGCCCGCTTCTCTCCGGTGATGTCCGCCGTGGAGCGCTTTGCGGCGGAGGGAGGGCTGGTGCTGGGCATCTGCAACGGCTTCCAGATACTCTGCGAGGCCGGTATGCTGCCGGGGGTGCTTATGCCCAATTCCCACTTGGAGTACCGCTGCCAGTGGACCCACATCAGGGTGGAGAGCAACCGAACCCCTTTCACCAACAGATGCGAGCCGGATCAGGTGCTCGAGGTCCCCATCTCCCACTATGAGGGCAACTACTATACAGATGATGAGACCCTGAGCGACCTGGAGGCCGGGGGCCGTGTGGCCTTTCGCTACTCTAACCACGAAGGGGAGGTGACGCCAGAGGCCAACCCCAACGGCACCCTGCACAACATAGCCGGCATCATGAGCCGGGAGGGCAATGTGTTGGGGATGATGCCTCATCCTGAGCGGGCCTGCGAGGCCCTGCTGGGCAGCGCCGACGGTCTCCCTATCTTTAAGAGCCTGATGGCCTCCGGAGCAAAATTGTTGCACTCCTCGGCGCGTGCTTGAATGGCTGAATACTGTTCGAGACGGGAGCGCCCTTGGCTGTTCACACCCACCCGCCCGGTAGATTTCCGGGGTCTGTGGGGCAAAGCCCCCGTGAAAGATAAGCCACGGGTGGGGGGGAAAGAGAGAGACCCCTTTTAGAGACAGGGTGATTTTGACACAAGGAAGGACTTGGGTAGGAAATGGATAACGACCTGATAGGCATAGGGTTCTCGCTGCTGGCGGCACTGGGCTTCGGCTCTGGGGCGGTGCTGGTTCGCCCTGCCCTATCCCATGTCTCCCTTCCCCTAGGCACTTTCATCTCCGTGTTGTCCAGCCTGCTTTTCATCGGCACCATCGCTGCCCTGGCCGATGTTTCCGCCCTGCTGGCCGTTTCCTGGGCCGCCCTTGCCTGGTTGGCTGTCCTGGGTCTCCTCAGCTTTGGCATGGGCCGCCTGTTCTACTACCAGGGCATTCACAGGATAGGTGTGGCCCGTGCCGCCCCCATCGTGGGAGCTACCCCCTTGGTGGCGGCAGTCCTGGCTGTCCTGGTATACCAGGAGGCAGTCTCCTATTTCCTGGCCCTGGGAGTCGTCTCCGTGGTCGTTGGCGTAGTCCTGATCCTCAGGGAGCAGGCATGAAGCCGGGGATGCTTTCC
>JASLXN010000047.1:2008-9224 GCA_030740315.1 Dehalococcoidia bacterium
GGTGGTCCGGGATATGGCTTCGCCCCTGGTCACCTCCGCCTTCTCTCTGGTTTTCGGTGTCCTGTTTCTCTACCTCTTCCTCTTTCCGACCCTCAACCGGCAGATAAGGCAGCGGAACAGCCGCCGTGGAATTATCCTTTTTATGGGTAGCGGAGTGGCGGCCGGGGTGGGTGTGACCTCAATGTATGCCGGCCTGAAATGGGCGCCGGTGGTGGTGGTGTCCCCGGTTACCGCCATCAATCCCCTTTTTGCCATCGGCCTGAGTTATTTTTTCCTGAAGCACATGGAGAGGATTACCTGGCGCATCCTGTTGGGTGCGCTGCTGGTGGTGGGCGGGGTGGTGCTGATAACTTTAAGCCAAGTATGAGCCTATGCCTGTAGACAAAACGGTCCTTGACGAGATAGCCCTCTCTGAGGCGGAGTACCGGCTTATCGTCGAGCGGCTGGGGAGGGAGCCCAACGGCTTGGAGTTGGGGCTGTTCGGCGCTCTATGGAGCGAGCATTGTGGCTACAAGCACTCCAAGCTTCTGCTCAGGACTATGCCGGGGCGGGGGCGGGGCGTGCTCATCGGCCCCGGGGAGGAGAACGCAGGGGCGGTGGATATAGGCGGTGGCTGGGCGGCGGTTATGAAGGTGGAGTCCCACAACCACCCTTCTGCGGTGGAGCCTTTTGAAGGGGCGGCCACCGGGGTGGGGGGTATCGTGAGGGACATCTTCGCCATGGGCGCCCGTCCTATTGCTCTTATGAACTCCCTACGCTTCGGCCCTCTTTCGGAGAGGCGCAACCGTTACCTGTTCCACGGGGTAGTCAGGGGCATCGCCAGCTACGGCAACTGCATGGGAATTCCGGATGTGGGTGGGGAAATATACTTCGCCCTCTGCTACTCAGGCAACCCCCTGGTCAACGCCCTGTGCCTGGGCATCGTCCCTAGGGAGAGGTTGGTGCGAGGGAAGGCCGGTGGGGAAGAGGACCTGCTGCTCTTGGTGGGTGCCGATACAGGGCGGGACGGCCTTCATGGGGCCTCTGGGCTGGCCTCCCGCACCTTTGAAGATGAGCGCGAGCTCCGCTCCGCCGTCCAGGTGGGCAACCCTTTCATGGAGAAGCTGCTGATGGAGGCCTGCCTGGAGTTGGCCGAAAAAGGGCTGGTCTCCGGCATCCAGGACCTGGGAGCCGCCGGACTCACATCGGCCTCCGTGGAGGCGGCGGATCGTGGTGGGGGGGGCATGGACTTGGATGTGAGCCCCATCCCTCGCCGAGAGCAGGGCATGACTCCCTACGAGCTTATGCTGTCCGAAACACAGGAACGCATGTTGCTCATACTGCCCCGGGCCAACCTGGATCCGGTACAGGCTCTGCTGCGGCGCTGGGGGCTGACCTCGGCCCTCATCGGCAAGGTCACTGGGGGCAGAGAGGCCCTGGTGCGGCAGGGGAGTGAAGTAATCGCCCGGCTTCCCGTTGCGGCCCTCACCCAGCCGCCTGTATACCACTACAAAGTACGCAAGCCCGCCTATCTGAACCGGCTACAGGCCTTTGACCTCGCCTCCCTGCCCGATATTCCTACGAAGGAGGTCGGGGCCTGGCTGCTGAAGCTGCTGGCCGCACCGGATATCGCCAGCAAGGAGACGGTCTATCGCCAGTACGACCATCAGGTCGGGAACGGCACGGTTTTCCCCCCCGGTGGGGATGCTGCCCTGCTGCGGGTGCCCTGCACCCTTTCGTCGGGCTCAGGGCAGAGCCGGCGCGGGTTGGCCCTATCAACAGATGGCAACGGTCGTCTCACCTACTTGGACCCCTTCGCCGGGGGCGCTATGGCGGTGGCCGAGGCGGCCCGCAATGTGGTGTGCACCGGCGCTCGGCCCCTGGCAGTCACCAACTGCCTCAACTTCGGCAACCCGGAGCGGCCCGAAGTCTTCTACCAGCTGAAGGAGGCTGTGCGGGGCATGGCAGCCGCCTGCCGCAAGCTGAGGTTGAGCATTATCAGCGGGAACGTGAGTCTTTACAACGAGTCCCAGGGCCAGGCCATCTACCCCACCCCGGTGGTGGGTATGCTAGGGGTTATCCCCGATCTTAAGCATCGCTGTCCATCCGGTTTCCGGGGTGGGGGCGACACGGTGTTGCTGCTGGGGACGTGGGGCGGGGAGCACCGCTCTTTAGCGGGGAGCCTCTACTTGGAGATGGCCCATGGCCGGGTGGCGGGACGCCCCTGCATTGACCTGGACATGGAGGCGAGGCTGCAGCGGCTGTGCCTATCGGCCATCCGGCGGGGGCTGGTGCGTTCGGCCCATGACTGCTCCGATGGCGGCCTGCTGGTGGCCCTAGCGGAGGCTTGCATCATGGGTGGGATGGGGTTCCGGGGGGAAAGATGGCAGCTTGGCAGCCGTCTGGATGCCGCCCTCTTCGGCGAGGCCCCCAGCCGCATCGTGGTCTCCGCATCGCCCCGAGATGTCCCGGCTTTGGAGGCACTGGTGGGGCGACACCGGGTGCCCATTGCCCGACTGGGCGTTACGGGCGGCCAGCGCTGCTCCCTGGCGAACCTTGCCGACCTCTCCCTGGATGAAATAACCCAAGCCTGGCGGGGTGGGCTGGCAGGGGCAGGGGGCTGAAGATACGGAAGTTGCCGATTGCTGTGAGACATAGCGTCGATGATATCTTGACTAGGTCTAATGCATAACCCAGCATCGATTTCCAAATATAAGTACCTGGCATTTACAATTATTTATAGTCCTAAGCTTAAGCTGCTGGAGATAAAGGTGTTTATTGGTGCTAGGATAGAGGACAGTAGAGTGTAACGGGGAAGTGAACTGAAGAGACCACATTGTAAGCACACAGGATGTGCTGAGAGAAAAGCCATACATCAAAGAACCAGGGTTCCCGTTAGTCTTATCCTGGGATGAATGGCTGTGGGGAGGAAATCGTTAGGGAGTTTCCGAACCTCACCAAAGAGCGTATAGCTGCCTATTTGGACTGTGCCTGTGAGCCATCTGAGTTATGAGGTTGCTGCTGCGTGAGCCTGAGGCTTTTTCTCGACCGCTGCATTCCAAATCAGTAATTTGCGGACTCCAAGATGCAGGCCGTGAGATCCTACGGCTGAAGGACTACTTTCCTACTGATGCCCCTGATGGAGTGTTCATCTCCAAAGCCAAGAAGCTTGATGCCATCTTGATTTCTTTAAATGGAGACTTTGCCGATATTGCTACCTAACTTCAGACAGATACAAAGGAATCCCGGCTCTTTAGGTAAGGAACTATCCTGAGACTATTTCTTAACTTCTTGAAAGATTGACAGCCGATCTATCTGTTCATGTGGATATGGGGCAATATGCAGGTAAATTACTGGTGGTGTAGGCACACAGATTGCGTAGCTGGGGTGGAGGTGATAATAATGAACTTCTCGCAGGTGATTGATCATGAAGTTGTTTAGATGCCATCATGTGCACTTGGTATACCCGCAGGCATGGCACAGGTAGCAGCCCTCTTGGAAAATGAGGCCGCTGCCACAATCGGGGCACATGCCCGCCATGTTGCCGCTGATAATGGCCGGAGGCTCCATAACGGCGGCGGAGGAGCTGCCGTTGTCGCCTTGCCCCGCACTGTGCGTGGACTTTATTCCCTCCTGGTGCTTCTCCAGCACCCGGGCAATGGCGTCTGCGCAGGAGAGCACGGCATGTCCGCCGTCCCAAGCCACATTGGAGCACCGGATGCCCTTGAGGTGCTTCACCAGTGAGGGGGTGTCCACCCCGGAGCGCAGTGCCATGGAGGTCAGGCGGCTGGTTGCCTCAAGCTGGGCTGAGGCGCAACCCCCCGCCTTGCCCAGGCTGGCGAAAAGCTCGCATGCCCCCTGGCCGTCCGAGTTGACCGTAACATAAATATTCCCACAGCCGGTGGTCACTTTCTCGGTGACGCCTAAGAGCTCCTTGCCGCGGCGGCGCGGGGTTAGAGTCTCGCCCCTAGCCTGACGAATGGTCGCTGCTTCCACCAGCAACTTCTCCTCGGTGTTGGCCGCTCCCGGGACCGAAAGCACCTGTGCGCCCTTGCTGCCGTCCCGGAAGATAGTGATTCCTTTCAGGCCTTGCTTGAAGGCCATATGGTATACACGGGAGACATCCTCCTTGGTTGTGTGGTGCGGCAGGTTAACCGTTTTGGAGACGGCGTTATCGGTGAAACCCTGGAACGCGGCCTGCATGCGCACATGCCACTCCGGGGTGACATCGTGTGCGGTGACAAACAGCCGCTTCACCCGCTTTGGCACTACATTGATGTCCTTTAGCGGAGTGCCATCGGCCAGGGCCTGGATGAGTTCCTGGGAGTGGAATCCTTCCTCGTGGGCTATTTCTTCAAATATGGAGTTTAATTCCACAAAGCGCTGGTTGTCCAGGATGTTGCGCTCAAAATAGAGGGCGTACAGGGGCTCAATGCCGCTGGAGCAGCCGGCGATGATGCTCAGCGTGCCGGTGGGGGCGATGGTGGTGCGGGTGGAGTTTCGCAGCCGCGGCTGGCCGGGGCTGTCATAGCGGGAGCCGGGGAAGGTGGGGAAGGTGCCCCGCTGCCTGCTTAGGGCCTCCGAGGCGGCATCCGCCTTCTGGGAGATGAAGCCCATCACCTCAGCCCCCAGTTTTAACGCATCCTCGGAGTCATAGGGCATGCCGAGCCGCAGCAGGGCATCGGCGAAGCCCATAACTCCCAGGCCAATCTTGCGGTTGGACCGGGTCATCTCCGCAATTTGGGGGGTAGGGTAGTTGTTCATGTCTATAACATCGTCCAAGAAGCGCACGGCGGCGGTGACGACGCCTTCCAGCCTGCCCCAGTTTATCTCATAGTGGCCGTTCACACGGCGCACCATGCGGGCCAGATTGACGGAGCCCAGGTTGCATGACTCATAGGGGAGCAGGGGCTGCTCACCACAGGGATTGGTGGCCTCTATGCTGCCCAGGTGGGGGGTGGGGTTAGCCTCGTTGATACGGTCTATGAACACTACGCCGGGGTCTCCGCTGCTCCAGGCCGAGTTGACTATCATGTCAAACACCTCCCGTGCCCGGAGCCGGCTGTGCACTTGGCCGGTGCGAGGGTTTGTCACCTCGTAGCCCGTGTCCGCCTCCACGGCCTGCATGAAGGCGTCGGTGACGGCCACCGATATGTTGAAATTGATGAAGGCGCCGGGGTTCGCCTTGGCGGTGATGAACTCGCGGATATCGGGGTGGTGGACGCTGAGGATGCCCATGTTGGCCCCCCGGCGGGTGCCACCCTGCTTGGTCACATCTGTTGTGATATCAAATATCTTCATAAAAGATACAGGCCCGGAGGCAACCCCGGAGGTGGAGCCTACGAAGTCTCCCTCAGGCCGCAGCCGGCTGAAGGAGAACCCGGTGCCGCCGCCGCTCTTCTGGATGAGGGCGGTGTATTTTACGGAGTCAAATATATCCTCCATGGAGTCGCCCACGGGCAGCACGAAGCAGGCGGAGAGCTGCTGCAGGTCCCGCCCAGCGTTCATAAGGGTGGGGGAGTTGGGCAGGAACTCCAGGGAGGTCATTATGTTGTAGAACTCCTGCTCCTGTTGGGGGGACTCCTCCCGGCCGTTATAGAATAGCTCCGCCTGGGCAATGTTATGGGCCACCCGGCGGAACATCTGCTCAGCGGTCTCCGTCGGTTGGCCTTTGTCGTCCTTCAGCAGGTAGCGGCGCTCCAATACGCGCATGGCGTTCTCGGAAAGCTGGAGTGCGCTGTGCTCGGTGGGTGTGTGCTTGGGAGGAGGAGCCTCTTTCCTCACCGCTTTTACTTCTGTTACCTTTATTGGAGCGGGTTGGGGGACGACTTCCTTCACCGCTGCCCTTATCATTTCTGGAGTGGCCTGTGGGGTTACCAGATCCTCCATGCCGGGCAGGGTGGGGGCGGCCCCTAAGCGCTGGAGCACTTGGCCAGTGAGTTGCTCCACCATGCCCTGGTCCGCCAAACCCATGGACTCGGCGGCGTCAAATATGGCCTTGATGATACTGGCGCCCTCCTTGGCGCGGGACTTGGGGGTAGGTGGCTTGGTTTTTCGGGTGGCCATACTGTCCTCGGTCTACGCTTTTTTCCGGCTTGTCCTGCGGGTGGGCAGGGGGGAGGTGGGAAGCAACGGAAGCTGGGCGGGCCGTGCTACAGGCCCGGATAGGCTGTCTACTTCCCGCTTGAGGGCATTCAGGTCGGCGAACTCTCGATAGACGCTAGCGAAGCGGATATAGGCGATGTGATCCAGCCTTTTTAGCCTGTCCATCACCACGTCGCCGATGCGGGTGCTAGGCACCTCGGCCCGGCCCATGCTGTAAAGCAGGTTCTCAATGTCGTCTACGGCCTTATCCACAGTGCCCGCAGGCAGTGGGCGCTTCTCGCAGGCCTTTCTGAAGCCGGTAAGGAGCTTCTCCCGGAGGAACTCCTCCCGTCGCCCATCCTTCTTTTTGACGAACAGGCTGCGCGAGGCTACACGCTCTGTAGTGGTGAACCGGTAGTGGCAGGCAAGGCACTGCCGCCGCCGCCGCACCCAGCCCTCAATGTTTCTGGAGTCCACCACGCGAGAATCAATCCCGCCGCAATTGGGGCACCTCATATCCCCTCCTCGGGATAAGCTAACACAACATATTGGTGTTGTCAATGCGCTAACGACTATATATTGTGCTTTAATGGGGGTAGATAAAGGTTGGCCGTCCCGAGGTGGTCGGGACGGCCAATGTTGGGGGAAGTGGGGTGGCTAACGGACTAGCCGTTGGAACTCAATGGGCTGGGCCGCTTTAGCATGGACCTCAGGGCCGTGCGAAATCGGCACTGCGGGGGTGTGGCGTACCGGGAACGGCCGGCGGATGAAGGTGGGGATATCCAGTTCCCCTTCCTCCTCGGTGCGTTTGAGGAGCCGGCGCAAGTCCTCGGTCTTGGGCGCATTCATCCCGCGGGAGAAACCAGTGGCCACCAGGGTGATGTGCAGCTCGTTGTCCAGCCTCGGGTCAAATACCACACCGAAGATTATGTTGGCCTCTGGATGTACTTCGGACTGGATGACTTTAGCTGCCTCGTTGACCTCATGGATGGTCAGGTTGGGACCCCCGGTTACATTGAACAGAACGCCGCTGGCGCCCTTTACAGATACCTCCAGCAGCTGGCTATGGAGGGCGGCCTTGGCGGCCTCGGCGGCCCGGTTGGGGCCGGTGCCTTTACCTATGGAGAGCCATGCCTGGCCCCCGTCCATCATC
>JASLXN010000048.1 GCA_030740315.1 Dehalococcoidia bacterium
TCCAGGACTACGATGTGCTGCTGGCCACCCGGCCCGAGAAGTACGCCGGCTCCGACGAGGTTTGGGAGCAGGCTACAACAGCCCTGCGGAGCGCCCTGGAGAACCTGGGCCAGCCCTACGAGGAGGACCCCGGCGAGGGGGTGTTCTACGGCCCCAAAATAGACATCAAACTCAAGGATGCCCTGGGCCGGGGTTGGCAAGGCCCCACCACACAGGTGGACTTCAACCTGCCCCAACGCTTTGAGGTGACCTATACCGGTGAGGACGGCCAGGATCACACGGCAGTGATGGTGCACCGCACGGTTCTGGGCAGCATGGAGCGCTTCCTAGCTACTATGGTGGAGCACTACAAGGGGGCCTTCCCAGTATGGCTGGCCCCGGTTCAGACGGTAATTATACCCATCGCCGACCGCCACCTGGAGTACGCCGCTCAGGTGGAGGCTGGTCTGAAGGAAGCGGGGCTCCGTGCCCGCGTGGATTCCCGCTCCGAGAGGATGAACCAGAAGATACGCGCGGCCCAGTTGGAGAAGGTGCCCTACATGCTGGTGTTAGGGGATAGGGAGGCTGAGACGGGATCGGTATCCCTGAGGCTGCGTGGTGGCGAGGACAAAGGCCAGCTACCCGTTGTGGAGTTCATTACCCTGGCCCGTCAGGCAGTCGCCGAGCACCAGTAGCTCCCAACACTCTACGCGGCAGGGTGATACATACCACTCCCCGGTTGTTTACCATGCCTTCTTATTCCCACCCACCCGCGAGAAATAACTTGGGGGCCTCGCCCCCCAGACCCCTTTGGCGAGCAAATCGTAGAACGGCAGGATATCATTCCATTTCTGTAGCTGGTGTAATAGAGGAGAAAGTCGGCAAGGAACTACAAATAAGAAGAGACGACAAAAGTGGATTGACTAAAAGCCCTGCAGCCCGCAGACGCAAGGCGGAACGATGTTGAAAAGGATGCCCTGGGTTGTGGAGCATTTCGCAACATGCTGAATTGACTTAACGGCTACTGTATGCTATATTTTCTATCCGTTAGCACATAGGGGAGGCGTTTATAGTAAGAGATCTGCCGGTCAACACCGCCATACGGGCTCCGGAGGTGCTGGTCATCAACGCAGCCGGGGAGAAGCTGGGCGTCATGGGTGTGCGCCAAGCCCTGCAGGTGGCGGAGCAGGCGGGCTTGGACCTAGTGGAGGTGGCCCCCAATTCAATGCCACCGGTATGTCGGCTGCTGGACTATGGGCGCTTCAAGTACGAGCAGACCAAGAAGGAGCGAGAGGCCAAAAAGCACCAGCGTAGCAATGTACTCAGAGAAGTGAGGTTCCGGCCCCGGATAAAGGACCACGATGTAGAGGCCAAGGCTAATCTCGTGCTCCGGCTGCTGGATGAAGGCTCCAAGGTAAGGGTTTCCGTGATTTTTAGAGGCCGCGAGAGTAGCCACCCCGAGATAGGGTGGCGGCACCTGAGGCACTTGGCGGAGTTGGTAAAGGACAAGGCCGCCATTGAGCGGGCGCCGGCCGCCGAAGGGGATAATCTGACCATGATACTGGCCCCGGCCAAGCACCTGAAAGATGGTGCCAAAGAGGTCGCCCTGAAAGAGGGCGCCGGGGACAAAGGAGAGTAGTTGCCTAAGCTGAAGACACATAAAGGTGCGTCGCGCCGCTTCCGTATCACCGGCACCGGCAAGATTATGCGCACTAAACAGGGCAAGAGCCACCTGCGACGCAAGAAACCCCACCGGGTACGGGCGCTTTACGACGAGATGATACCTCTGCACAAAGCAGACGAGGCCCGGATTCGGCGGGTGCTGCCCTACGGGGTTTAGCTACCTAACCGAGGAGGTCCATTTTGCCCAGAGCCACCGGCGGAACCGTGACCCGTCGCCGCCACAAAAAAGTACTCAGTCTGACCAAGGGACACCGAGCTACCCGGCATTCTCTGTACCGGAGAGCTCATGAGTCCATGCTCCATGCGCTCAACTACGCCTACCGGCACCGCCGGGAGCGCAAGGGGGACATGCGCCGGCTGTGGATAACCCGCATCAACGCTGCGGCCCGCATGCATCAACTTACCTACGGCCAGTTCATCAATGGCCTGAACCTGGCCGGGGTGGCCGTCAACCGTCCGCAGATGGCGGACATGGCCGTGCGTGACACCGCGGCTTTCGCCGCGCTGATCCAGAGCGCGCGGGACGCCCTCTCCAAAAAGGTCTGACCGTGGAGCTCCAGGAGCTTAAGGCCCAGGCCTTGGCCGGGCTGGAGCAAACCGCCGATCTGGAGGGCTTGGAGGCATGGCGGGTCCGTTTTTTAGGCCGCAAAGGCCCTCTCAGCCAGTTCCTGCGTAGCATCAGTTCGCTGCCTTTAGAAGAGCGTCGCCTCCAAGGGGAGTCGGCTAACCGTGTCAAGAGCTCGCTGCAGGACGCCTGGCAGTCCAGGCGGGAGAGCCTGCGCCTGGCGCAGGTATCAACAAGCCAGTCCGGTGCGGATATCAGCCTTCCCGGCCGCCCCATGCCGCTGGGCCGGCTTCACCCCATTACTCAGACCTTTCGCGACATCTGCGCCGCCTTTCAATCCCTGGGCTTTGAGGTGGTAGAAGGGCCGGAAGTGGAGTGGGACTACTACAACTTTGAGGCCCTGAACATCCCTCCCGGCCACGCTGCCCGGGACATGTTCTCCACCTTCTGGGTGGACTACACCGATGACAAAGGCGGACACCCCATGCTCCTGCGCACTCACACCTCTCCTATGCAGGTGCGGGTGATGGAAAAGACCGAACCCCCGGTGCGGGTAGTAGTCCCGGGTCAGGTATTTCGCTATGAGGCCACTGATGCCACCCACGAGGCCGTGTTCCACCAAGTGGAGGGACTGGCGGTTGACGAGAACATAACCTTGGCCGACCTCAAGGGCACCCTCTACGAGGTCGCCCGTCTCCTGTTCGGGGAGGACAGGAAGGCCCGTTTCCGGTGCACCTACTTCCCCTTTGTGGAGCCCGGGGTTGACATGGCCATTGACTGCGCCATGTGTAGAGGGGAGGGGTGCCGGGTGTGCTCCGGCACCGGGTGGCTAGAGATACTGGGGGCAGGAATGGTGCACCCGAATGTGCTATCACGGGTGGGCTACGACACCCAGCGCTACACCGGGTTCGCTTTCGGGCTGGGCGTGGAGAGAATTGCCATGCTCCGTCACGGCATAGACGATATCAGGCTATTCTTCCAGAACGATTTAAGGTTCCTGAGGCAGTTCAGGTGAAAGTGTCCTTTCGCTGGCTGAAGGAATATGTGCATACAACGCTACCGCCACAGGAGATAGCGGAGGCGCTGACTATGGCCGGGCTGGAGGTAGAGGCGGGGCAGGGGCTGGGTGAGCATTGGGAGGGGGTACGGGTTGCCCGGGTGACCGGGGTTGCCCCCCACCCAAACGCCGACCGTCTGCGCCTGGCTACAGTGGAGTTATCTGGGGAGAGCCACACCGTGGTGTGCGGTGCTCCCAACTTATCCGTGGGCCAGAAGGTGGCCTTCGCCCAGATAGGCGCCCGGCTGATAGACGGCCATACCGGCCAGACCGTTACCCTCAAGCAGGCCAAAATACGGGGGGTGACATCTGCGGGCATGGTGTGCTCCGAGAAGGAGCTGGGGTTGGGGGAGTCCCACGAAGGCATCCTGGAACTTTCCCCGGAGGCCCCAGTGGGCGCTCCCCTGGCGGACTACATGGGGGATACCCCGTTGGAGGTAGAGATAACCCCGAACCGCCCTGATTGCCTTTCGGTGCTGGGGGTGGCCCGGGAGGTGGCTGCCATCACCGGGGAGCCTATCCGCCCCCCCGCTTTGGACTATTCGGAAGAGGGGCCGCCCGTCAGGGAGTTGGCCAGTGTAGAGATAGCCGACCCCGACCTTTGCCCCCGGTACTGCGCTACCATCATACAGGGGATAACGCTGGGGCCTTCACCCCGGTGGCTTCAGGAACGGCTAATCAGCTACGGTATGCGCCCCATAAACAGCATCGTAGATGTCACCAACTATGTGATGGTGGAGATGGGCCAGCCGCTGCACGCTTTTGATTACCGCACCCTCTTAGAGAGCAAGATAATCGTCCGCCGTGCCCGGCATGGGGAGAACATCACTTCCCTGGACGGCCAGAAACGCTCCCTGAACCCGGATATGCTGGTAATTGCGGATGCGCACCGGGCGGTGGCCGTCGCCGGAGTGATGGGAGGGCTGGATACAGAGGTCACCGAGGGCACCACTGACATCCTCCTAGAGGCCGCCAACTTCGCCTATGCCAGCCTCCGCAACACCGCCTCCACACTCAAGATGCGCACCGAGGCCTCTATGCGCTTCGAGCGGGGCCTCAGCCCCGAGTTGGTGCCCCCCAACATAAAGCGGGCCACTCAGCTCATACAACAGGTGGCCGGTGGCCGGGTGGCCAAGGGCATTATAGATGTGTATCCCGGGATGGCTGATGCCGGGGCTATCGTGCTGGAGATGACCGAGATACCCCGCCTTCTGGGCATGGAGATAGACCGAGCCGAGGTGCTGCGGGTGCTCAAGGCCCTTGGGTTTGAATGCCGGGAGGACTCGCCGGAGCGGTTGCTGGTGAGGCCGCCCTACTGGCGCAGCGATGTCCGCCTGCCTGCAGATGTGGTGGAGGAGGTGGCCCGGATTGTGGGTTATGACCGCCTGCCCACCACGGTGCTCAGCGGACGACTGCCTCACCGACAGCCAGACACAAAATTCCGTCTCAAAGAGCGGGTGCGGGATAGTCTCTCCGGCACCGGCCTCCAGGAGGCCATCACCTATCCCTTGGTGAGTGCCGACTGGCTGGAGACCGTACACTGCCCGCTGGGACTCAGGCTGGCCAATCCGGTGTCTCGTGAGCAGGAGTACCTGCGCACTAGCCTGCGCCCCGGTCTGCTGGCGGCCCTGGCCACCAACCAGAAGTCCGGCGCTGATGCTGTGCGGCTGTTTGAGGTAGGCCGGGCCTATCTACCCTGGGAGGACGGCCTGCCGCTGGAACGGGATACGGCGGCGGCGGTACTGTGGAATGGAAACGGAGAAGCGCTGTGGACCGGCAGGCAGGCTGGGGCTGACTTCTACGAGGCCAAAGGCCTCGTAGCGACCCTGCTGTACCGCCTGGGTACCAGCAGCGTTGACTTCATCCCCTCGCAAGAGCCTTTCCTGCATCCTTCATGGCAGGCAGCGGTGACGGTAGGCGGAAGGGTCGTAGGGGTGATAGGCCAAGTGCACCCTAAAGCCGCCGATGTCCTTGAGGTGACCGGGCCTGCCTTTTTTGTTGAGATTTACCTTGATGCCGTGGCCGCTGAGAGCGGTCGTACCGTCACCTACCAGCACCTGTCCCGCTTCCCGGTGGCAATAAGGGACTTGGCCCTGGTGGTGGTCGAAGAGGTCTCCGCAAGGCAGATAACGGACATCCTGAGCTCCTCCCCGCTCGTAACAGAGGTAACCCTCTTCGATCTGTACCGGGGCCGCCCCATCCCCGCGGGACATAAGTCCCTGGCCTTCCGCATGCGCTTCCAGTCCCCCAAGCGCACCCTAACCGACACCGAGGTAGACCGTGCCCAGCAGCAGCTCGTAGAGCTGCTGGGACGGGAACTGGGGGCCGTTCTGCGTTCCGCATAAAAAGGCACAAAAGGCGACAAATATCACAGACTGCTCACCTTTTTTGTGAGACTCTGAACCTCGTGTAGTGCCGGTCGGTGGTGTGCCCTGTATACAAGTCCAAACTAGTGCCGAGGAGGTGAGCATGGCGGAGGCGGAAAAAGTCACGGGTTCGGAGGAGACAATACCCCTGGGGCAGGTGTTCCTGGATGACATCTTTCTCCTTTTCACGCTGGGGATGTCCGTACCCCTTGTTTTGTACATAGGGTGGGGTCTGCTGGACCTCCTCAATGTGCCCATCCTGCCATAAGGAGGCGATATGAGCTTAGCCGCGCCGGAGAGGATATGGTGGAAGCCTCTGGGCTGGGACGAAAAGCTGTGGGTGTGGGTGAGCCTGGTATTTTGTGTGATCCTGCTCTCGGGTATGATTGTGTGGCACGTTGCTGGCCTGCAGACCGCCCCCAGTGAAACATACTCGGTCTCCGTAGAGCGCTTCACACAGCTAACTGACGACTTTATCGAGGAATACAAGGTGGGGGAGGAGAATGGCCTGCCAGTGGTACGGCCCCCGGCCGGGGGTGATGCCTATGTTCAAGCCTCTACCTGGCAGTGGAGCCCCATCCTGGAGCTCCAGAAGGGTCAAACTTACCGAATTCACCTCTCCTCAAAAGACCTGCAGCACGGCTTCTCCTTGCAGCCTGTGAACTATAACTTGCAAGTACTGCCGGATTACGACTATGTCATGACTCTTACCCCTGCGGATGTAGGAGAGTTCACCATCTTGTGTAACGAATACTGCGGCCTCGGCCATCATCTGATGGTCGGGAAGCTGATAGTGACGGAGTAGAAACATGGCAACACAAACCAAAGAAGCCGATTTTCGAACCTGCCCGGTGACCACCCTGCAGGTGCACCGCCCGGCAGAGTTGCTGATAACGGCCAATGCGGTAACTGCGGTGGTGTTCCTGACCGTCGGCGGCATACTGGCCCTGCTTCTTGCACTCACCCGGTGGCAGGCAGTACACCTACTCCCCGCTGACTGGTTCTACACCTTTCTCACCGCCCACGGCATCACCATGCTGGTGTTCTGGATAGTGTTCTTTGAGGTTGCCGGCCTTTACTTCGGTAGCTCGGTGCTCCTCAACGGTCGCTTGGTGGCGCCTAAGGTAGGATGGGTGGCATTTGGCCTGATGCTCGCCGGGGCGCTGTTGGCCGAGTTGATGATATTCACCGGCCAAGCAGATGTCATGTTCACCGCCTATGTGCCGTTGAAGGCCCACCCACTGTTTTACCTGGGAATCATCCTTTTCGCCGTGGGGGCACTGGTTGCAGTTTACCTGTTCTTTGCCAGCGTAGTAGTGGCCAAACATGAGAGACGGCACACCGGCTCCCTGCCCCTAGTAACTTTCGGCTTGGTGGTAGCGGCCATTATAGCCGCCTTCACTCTCATCAGTGGTGCTATCACCTTTATACCAGCCTTCTTCTGGTCCGTAGGCCTGCTGGAGACCTATGATCCGGCGGCCTACCGGCTCTTGTTCTGGGCCTTCGGCCACTCCGCCCAGCAGATTAACTTGGCGGCCATGGTGGCGATATGGTACGCCCTAGCCACCCTCACCGTAGGGGCCACGCCGATAAACGAGAAGCTGTCCAGGATGGCTTTCCTGCTCTACATACTGTTTATCAACTTGGGCTCTATCCACCATCTTATGGTGGATCCTGGGTTGAGTGTAGTCTACAAAATCACCAACACCAGCTATATCATGTACCTGGCGGTGCTGGGCAGCATGATTCACGCCTACTCTATCCCGGCGGCGGTGGAGGTGGCCCAGCGGGCCAAAGGCTACAGCAAGGGGCTTTTCCAGTGGCTATGGCGTGCGCCATGGGGAGAGCCCGGCTTTTCCGCCCTAGTGGTTTCCATGGTACTGTTCGGTTTTCTGGGGGGTGTTTCCGGTGTCATCCAGGGCATGATGCAGCTTAATATGATGATCCACAACACCATCCGGGTTGTAGGACACTTCCACGCTACGGTGGTAGGCGGCACCACGGTGGCCTTCATGGGACTGACTTACTACATCATACCGCTCATCATGCGACGGGACATCATCAGCAAAGGCTTGGCGCGTATCCAGCCGTATGTATATGGGAGCGGTCTGTTCCTGCTCATCGTTGGTATGATGCTTTCCGGAGACATGGGTGTGCCACGGCGGAGTTGGGACATCTACGCCACCGGAGGTGCCTTCACCACCCAGTTCCCCGCCTTTACGGATGTTACCTTGGCCATGCTGGGGATAGGCGCTATAGTAGCGGTGATTGGTGGGGCCATGTTCGTATACCTAGCTGTATTTTCCCTGCTCTTTGGCAAAGACCTCAGGAAGTAGCGAAAAGGGAGGCCCGATTCCATGGCACAAGGTGAAAAAACGAAACGCAAGATACATGCACCGGGCACCCTGGTGCTGGTATTTGTCTTCCTAGCCTGGTTTATCGCCCTGTACGTGTTACAGTGGTCATTGTTGGCCAGGGGCTGGCCTATAAGGTGACATAGAGGCGATAATGAAAGCCGGTACCGGCGATGATATAATGGCCGATACGACGACCGGAGTGTTGCAGGCAAATAGTCCGGCCATCCCCGGTAGTATCTGGCCTCTCGTTAAGGGCTATGTGTCCCTATTCAAGCTGCGCATTGTGGGCCTTCTGCTGTTTATCGCCATGCTGGCGGCCCTTACCGCGGACGGTGGCCTGCCCCCGATAAGCTCGCTCCTGCTGTTAGCGGCTGGGGGTGGGCTAGCATCGGCGGGCGCTTCGGCCCTGAATCACTATATTGACAGGGATATGGACGGCCTCATGCCCCGTACCCAGACCAGGATACTGGCGTCGGGTCGGCTTCCCCACCCAGGAGTGGCGGCGGCCCTGGGGGTGGGTCTGCTACTCTTCTCGGTGCCGTTCTCACTGCGGCTCGGCGTTCCGGTGGCCGCTTACACCCTGTTAGGGGCCTTCGTGTATGTGGTGATATACACCCTATGGCTCAAGCGGCGCAGTTCACTTAACATCATCATCGGCGGGCTATCGGGAAGCTTTGCCGTCCTTGCCGGATGGTCGATGGTGAATCCCAGCATCTCTCCGTTTCCGCTGCTTATTGCGGCCCTCGTATTTCTGTGGACGCCACTCCACTTTTGGAACTTCGCCCTGGTACACCTGGAACAGTACCGACTGGCGTCGGTGCCCATGATGCCAGTAATCCTGGGCAGGGCAATGGCAGGGCGGCATATCTGCCTGAACGCCGCCAGCCTCTTCCTGCTTTCGCTAGTACCTTACTTCATGGGTTATATGGGGCCGGTTTACCTGGTGGCAGCATTAGGGCTGGGCATTCTGCTACGGGGCAACCTGAAGCTTCTGAGACGGCCCACGGCCCAGACGGCATGGGCCAACTATAAGCTGTCCGGCCCCTACCTGGCAGGGCTGTTCATCGCCATGGCCGCAGACTCCATTCTTTAGACCCCCCCCCCGCCGGGGGGGGTGGGGCTGCCCGTGGGGGGGTGGCGGGCGCGCGGGTGGGCGGTCGCGGGGGGGGGGGGACAGAAGAAGGGGGCGGGAGGGGGTTTGTGGG
>JASLXN010000049.1 GCA_030740315.1 Dehalococcoidia bacterium
GGCGGTTCCAGCCCAGTTGCTGCTCGATATGATGCCGGATAGAGTGCCGCGAGAGGGCCCCCCCATATCGGCCGCCAGTATCATCAGGATGGTGGTTATAGGGACAATGAGTAACATGAAGAGACCTGCCGTAAACACAGAAAACCAGACCCCCCACTCTAGCTGGAATAAGCCCAGACCAGGAACTACGGCTACTAATAGCAGTGCGGCAGCAATCGTAAGCCGCCTGGTCCTACTCCCTATCATGCCTCCCAATAGGGGTGCCAGTGTGGCCCCTATGGCAACGGCTGCCACCGGCAGAGCAACCCCGGCAGTTCCCAACCCATAAGTCATCTGAAGGAAGGCTGGGAAGAAGGTGACCATTGTACCCCAGGTTATGCGGGTTATTAAGTTGGCCCCTGCCGTATACAAGGTCAAGGGGAGTACAGCGACCCTTCGGAGTCTTTGGACAAATTCCAGACCAGTCCTTAAAGGGCGTTGGTGAGGGACCACAAAAAAGAGGAATATGGCCGCTAGGAACAGCGCTACTCCTATCACCAGGAACGGGAAACGCCAGCCGGCGAAATCGCCTGCTACTGCGGCCAAAGGGACGCCGAGCACACTGCTCATTCCCGGTTGCATGGTGATTATGGCTACAGACATGGGCCTCTTCTTCTCGGGGAATATGTCTCCGATGAGGGCGATACAGGTGGGAGGCACCATACCACCGCCGATACCAGCCAGCACTCGGAAACCCGCCGCAACGGGCAAGCTAGGGGCCAGCCCCGTACCTAACGAGGCTATCGCCACAAAACAGGTGCCCACTACGAGAACCGGCTTGCGTCCGTATGTATCGGAAAAAGGACCCGCCACCAGCGCCGTTAGCGCCCAGGTTGCAGCAGCAATGGTGACAAGCTGGCCTACTAGAGGTACTGTGGTGGCCAGAGCTGCGGACATGTCCACCAGTAGCGGCCCAACCATAGTCAGGGAAGTTACCACGGCGAATATAGCGAAGGCCATACTGACAAGAAGGAGCCGAGAACCATGCCGTTCCGGAGAATCCTGCGGTGCCGGCATCAATACTTTTTCAATGTCTGCGCAAGACACCTATTATGTGGCACATGTCTCCCGCAGCCAACTGGTGGAACAATGGGATTCCCGTGGTTCGGAGGGGGCCGGTACATGCACAACATCCTCCTTATTAGCGGTGTTTGTGCCGCGATATGCTATCTGGCAGGCTCTAAAGCTCAAACATGCGCTGGGCGTTCTCGTAGAGGATGAAGCGTTTCTCCTCGGCACTCAGCCCAAGCTGTCCCAGCCCGTGCTGTGCCGCCTCGGGGCCCCACCACGGGAAGTCTGAGCCGAAGAGCACCCTCTCGGCGCCAATCTGCCGTATCATGGCCAGCAACTTGTCCTGAGGCCATTCGGCACCTACGGTGGCGCTGACATCGAAGCACAGGCTAGGGTGCCTACTGGCCAGAGCCAGGGCGGCATCGTAGTATGGCTGGAAGAGGCGGGGGTACCATTCGGCCGGCCCCACCCCCATATGGGCCAAGACCAGCCTCAGCTTGGGGAAAGCGGTGGCTACATCCTCGAAGTGCTCCGGCTTGGAGTACTCCACCGGCACCTCGGGGTTATTGGGGTGGGGGTGGGCGCCCACATGAAAGACGATGGGCACATCCAGTGCTTGGGCCGTCTCGTAGATGGGCCACAGGGACAGATGGTTGGGAAAAAACCGCCCGATAGGGGGGTGGAGTTTGATGGCACGGGCGTCGTGGTTGGTAACCTTGTCCCGTATCTCTTGACGCATGGCATCGGGGGCCATGATGGGGTCCAGGGTGATGGTGGCGTAGAGATTGGGGTGCTCCTGCGCTATGCTGCATGTCCACTGGTTACGGCGCTCCAATCGGGCCAGCAGCATGTGCTGTATCTCGTGCTCGGCTTCCTCCCGCTGGCTGGGGGTGAGACCAGCAGGAAGTTTGCCCAGAGCGGCATCCTGCATGTAGGCCAGCGGGATGGTGTTTACCATCAGCGCCCCTGCGACATTGGAGCCCTTCAGAGCGGCTGCGGCGTCCTCCACGGTGCCGCTGATATCGGGCTTGGAGGGGGTGTTGGACATCGCCTGCCGTCCCGCCTCCGCAGTATGGAAAGTGTGCAGGTGGGCGTCGATAACCGGATATTCTTGCATATTCCTATTGCCTCCCGTGCCTCATCACGCCAATATTAATATAAGCACTGGGGAAAGGCAAAAGGGAGACTTTGAGGTTGTTTGCCAACTGCTTTATCCCCACCCACCCGCGGCCTTCCTTACTAACTTGGTATCAAGGCAGGAAATGTGCAGTAGCTGCGCAGGTCACGAGCCCCATAGGAGGGCCTTTACTTGTTGGGCTAGGCCCTCTATGGGCAGGAGTTGGGGCTGTTTCTCGGTGCGCCACTTGACCTCGGCATTGCCTTTGCCCAAGCTGCGCTGGCTGATGACCAGCCGTAGGGGGATGCCGAGGAGGTCGGCATCGTTGAACTTGACCCCCGGTGAGTCCTCCCGGTCGTCAAAGAGCACCTCTATCCCAACTTTAAGCATCTCCTGGTAAAGTTCCTCAGTCACCTCGCCCACCTGGGAGCCATCCCCGTAGAGGGGGCACAGGTATGCCTGGTAGGGGGCGATACTCAGGGGCCAAGTGATTCCCTTATCGTCGTGGTGCAGTTCTACGATGGCCGCCAGCAGGCGGCCCACTCCTATACCGTAGCTGCCCATTATGACGGGCCGGGAGGCCCCTTCCTGGTCTAAGAAAGCGGCCCCTATTTTCTGGCTGATGAAGGTGCCCAACTTGAAGATATGGCCCACCTCTATTCCACGCCCCGCCTGTAGTGGCGCCGAACAACGGGGACAGCCTTGCCCGGCGGCAGCCGACGCTATGTCTCCAATGGTATCCACTTGGAAGTCCCGTGGGTAGTTTACATTCTTAACATGGTATCCGTCCCGGTTGGCCCCGGCCACTAGGTTGGCTCCCAGGGCGATGGAATCATCACCCATGGTGGGGATGCCCTTTAGGCCTAGGGGAGAGGCGGAGCCTGCCACCAAGCCCGCCCCAGCTACCTCTTCCTCGGTGGCCATGCGTAGCTCGTTGCATTTCAGCAGGTTTTTAAGCTTGACCTCGTTTATATCCAGGTCGCCCCGGATGACGGTGAAGACCACCTTGCCGTCCACCGAGTAGAAGACTGCCTTAAGGGTGCGGCTGGTAGGCACGCCCACGAACTGTGCCAGTGCCTCAATGGTCTTGATGCTGGGCGTTGCTATTTCATCCAAGGGGAGGAGGGCATCGGTGGGGGCCTCCCCCTTTTGGCCCTGGGCCTTCTCCAAGTTGGCGGCGTAGGTGCAGGAGGGGCAGTGTATGATTTCATCCTCGCCGGTGGGTGTGAGGCTGGTGAACTCGTGGGACTCCTTGCCGCCTATAGCGCCGGAATCGGCCTCCACTATCACCGCGGGTAGATGGCAACGCTCATAAATGCGCCGGTAGGCGTCAATCATAAGCTGGTAGCTGTGGTCCAATCCGGCCTCATCGGCATCCAGGCTGTAGAGGTCCTTCATGGAAAACTCCCGGCCTCGCAGCAGACCTCCACGAGGCCTCAGTTCATCCCGGAACTTGTTCTGTATCTGGTAGACCAGAACGGGGAGGTCCCGGTAGCTCCTGACATAAGAGCGGGCCAACTGGGCTACCACCTCTTCGTGAGTGGGACCCAGCACCAGCCGTCTGTCCTTGCGGTCCTCTATGGAGAACATGGTGGGGCCGAACGCGGTGTTCCGGCCCGTTTCCTGCCACAGCTCCAAGGGTTGCAGGCCTGGGAACAGCGCCTCCTGCCCCCCGGCGCGATCCATCTCCTCTCGGATGATGTTCTCCACTTTTTTGAAGGCCCGCCACCCCAGGGGGAGATAGGAGTATACCCCCGCGGCCCCGGGGAAAATCATACCCGCCCGCAGCAGTAACTGGTGGCTGATGGTCTCCGTATCAGCTGGGGCCTGGCGCAGGGTTTTGGATATCAGTTGTGATAGGCGCAGTCCAGCGGTTGGTGTCATATAAGCTCTTTCGTTGTCTTTTAGCTGTCCCGGTTACGGGATTAAGGCCCCTGAGGCTTTTCCCCAGGCGCACTATTGCTGCCCGGCATCGCCGTCCTCCATCTCAGCCACTACGGCCATGAGGTCATCCAGGAAGCTGGCTTCGGTAACGGTGCGCACCTTCTCGCCCTTTTTGAAGATGACCCCCCGGCCTTTACCAGCGGCCAGGCCCACATCGGCCTCACGGGCCTCTCCAGGGCCGTTGACCTCGCAGCCCATGACCGCCACTTTGATAGGGCTTTCGATGTTCTTAAGTCTCCGCTCTACCTGGGCTACCAGCCCCTGCAGGTCCACATCGCAGCGTCCGCAGGTAGGGCAGCTTACCAGCACGGCGCCGCGCTCACGCAGGTTTAGGCTTTTCAGTATCTCCCAGGCGGCGCGCACCTCATCGGCCGGAGGGCTGGTGAGGGATACCCGGATGGTATCCCCTATGCCCTGGTGGAGCAGGATGCCGATGCCCACAGCAGAGCGGATGGAGCCCGCCGGAGGCGGCCCGGCCTCGGTGATGCCCACATGCAGTGGATAGCTGGTATGGCGGGCCATGAGGCGGTATCCGGCCACCGTGGTAGGGACATCAAAGGCCTTGAGTGATATCTTGATGAGGCCAAAGTCTAGTGCCTCCAGGAAACCTATCTCACGCAGGGCGGCGGACACCATGCGCTGGGCTAGGCTGCCCTCTGTGATGTCTCGGGGCAGGCTGCCGGCGTTGACGCCGATGCGAATGGGGATGCGCCGGGCGCGGGCTTCGGCAACCACAAGGGCCACCCCCTCGCGGCTGGTGATGTTACCCGGGTTCAGGCGCAGGCCATCCGCCCCCGCTTTCAGGGACTCCAGGGCCAGCTGGTGGTCAAAGTGGATGTCTGCTATCAGGGGGATATGGGTGGCCTTCTTAATAGCGGCGATTGCGCGGGCTGCCTCCATGTCGGGCACGGCCACCCGTGCCAATTCACACCCTTCGGCCTCAAGCTCGGCAATCTGTGTTACGGTGGCGGCCACATCCCGTGTATCGGTCTTGGTCATGGACTGTACGACCACGGGGGCGCCGCCCCCCACTGTCACCCCGCCGATATCCACTGCACTGGTCTTACCGCGACGGGTCACGGCAGTGATTCTCCAGCAAGCATCCTCACCACGTCATAATAGCTAACCAGCAGCAGCAGGGCAAGCAGCGTCACGAAGCCCATGAAGTGAACCAGACGCTCCTTCTGGGGAGAGATGCGACGGCCCCGGCGAACGGCCTCCAGGCCCAGGAAGAACAACCGGCCGCCGTCCAGGCCGGGCAGGGGCAGTATGTTGATGATGGCCAGATTGATGCTGATGAACCCGGTGAAAGCCAGAAGGGGGCCGGGTCCAGCCCTGGCCATCTCTCCGCCTATCTGAACGATGGCCACCGGACCTCCGACCTGCGGGGAAGTGCGACCTACTATCCAGGAGATGATTTCGTTGCGCAGGAGCCCGAAGGTATCCGAAAGAGTGCGGGCGCCCCGTGACATGGCCTGCAATGGGGAGTAGGAAATCTGCTCAACATATGTGTCGTCAGTAGCGATAAGTATTCCCACAGACCCCTCGCCTGATGGTGGCCGCCAGCGTGGGGTGAGGGTAAACTGGAGGAGGGCTGAGTCCCTCTCTACTACCAAGTCCATCGGGCGGCCCAGGTTCAATTGAATTTGGTAGATGAAGTCTAGGTGGTTGTTCACCTTGCGGCCCTCCACCCTCACCACCCGGTCCCCAGTCAACAGTCCAGCCTGCTCCGCTGGAGAGGCGGGGGCAACTTCCATAATGGTAACATCCCCCACGGCGACCTCGCGCGGCAGCATGAAGCTGCCGGTGAACAAGAACAGGGGAAGTACGATGTTCATCAGCACACCGGCGCTTAATACCAAGAGACGCACCTTTTTGCTCTTACCCGCTAGGCTGCGTGGGCCTTTGTCCTCATCCTCTCCGAGCAGGCGGACAAAGCCGCCGAAGAAGAGCAGGTTGAGGGAGTATTCCGTCTCACCCCAGCGGAAGGCGACCAGTCGTGGAGGGAACCCAAGGCCGTACTCCTCAACCTTCACTCCGGCCATCTTGGCCGTTATGAGATGCCCGAATTCATGCGCCATGATTAGCAGGGAGAGGAGCGCTATAACGATGAGAACGGTCATCGGCTGGCCTCTTCCTCGGCTATCTGCCGTGCCCAGGTATCAGCTTCCAATATCTGCTCCAGGGTAGGGTCCGAGGTAGGCGAGTGTCTGGAGAGTACCGCCTCTATCAGCTTGGGGATGTCGTTAAAGCCCAGGCGACTCTCGAGAAACAGGGCTACGGCTACCTCATCGGAGGCTGAGAGCACGGCTGGGGTAGTGCCGCCCGCCCGCCCCGCATGCACGGCCAAGCGAAGGCAGGGAAAGCGGGCATCATCCGGAGGCTCAAAAGTAAGATGGACGGCCTCCTCCAGCCGCAACCGCCCCCATCCCGGGCCTGCCCACCGATGCGGGTAAGAGAGGGCGTATTGGATGGGAAGGCGCATGTCCGGGGCGGATATCTGGGCCTTGATGGAGCCATCCACGAACTCTACGAGAGAGTGGACTATACTCTGCGGATGCACCATTACACTGATATTAGTGTAGGGTAGGCCGAAAAGGTGGTGGGCCTCTATTACCTCCATCCCTTTGTTCATGAGTGTGGCAGAGTCCACGGTCACTTTAGGCCCCATGTTCCAGGTGGGATGTGTCAATGCGCGCGCTGCATCCACTGCGGCCAGCTCCGTTAGGGACAGGCCGCGGAAAGGCCCGCCAGAGGCGGTGAGCACCAGCCTTGCCACATCTGCCGTGTTCTCACCCTGAAGGCACTGCCAAAGGGCGCTATGCTCGCTGTCCACTGGTATCACGGTGGTGTTACAGTCCCGGGCTTGGGCCATTACGATATTGCCGGCGATGACCAGCACCTCCTTATTGGCCAGCGCAACTGCCTTTCCTGCTTTCAGGGCGGACAGGGTGGGCAGCAGTCCGGCCCGTCCGGAGGTCACCACTACCACCAGGTCCACCTCCGGGTGTGAGGCTATCTCAGTGGCGGTCAGCCGCTGGAAATCTCCAGTGGCCAGCCCGTTTCCGGCAAAGGCTACCAGCCCGGGGTGGTGCTCCTCTATTTGCCGCTCCAACAGCTCCCGGTTCCAGCCGGCGGCCAGGCCCATAATCCGGATGTGGGAGGGGAAAGCCCTGGCAACTTCAAGCGTTTGGGTGCCCAGGGAGCCGGTGGAGCCTAAAACGGCGATACGCTTCACAGTGGCGGCGCTATCCATATCACATAATGGTACAGTAGCGCTCCGGCGAAGACAATGCTGTCCATGCGGTCCAGCAGTCCGCCGTGGCCAGGGAGGAGGCCGCTGGAGTCCTTGGCCCCTGCGGAGCGTTTCAGGTAGGACTCGGATAGGTCGCCAATTTGCCCGGCGAGGCTGAGCAGGAGCCCCAGTATGACGGCAGTAACCACAGTAAGAGGGGTGAGTGCGGATAGAAGGGCGGCAGAGATACCGGCGGCAACCAGTCCCCCCACCGTCCCCACCCAGGTCTTGCCTGGGCTTATGTAGGGTGCCAGCTTGCGGTGTCCCCACAGCCTTCCGATAAAATATGCGGCGGTGTCGGAGATGAACACCACCATCAGCCCGAACAGCACCCACTCTCGGCCATCGGCCTCCAGACGAAGGGCCAACCACAGCCCCAGCAGATAGCCGGTATACAGGGGGCCGGCCATCATCGCTCCCCAGCCACCCAGACCCCCCGCACGGTGGCCAAGTAAAGCCCCGGTGAGGGTGAGGAGCACGGTAATGGTGAGCAGTATATCCAGGGTGTGCGGAAATCCGGTAAGGGGGGATAAGCCCAGGGCCAGGGACAGAGCAGCGCCCAGCGGCAGGAGGGTGCGGGGTGTAGCAGTTAGACAGTAAAACTCCCAGCAGCCCACCACGGCGCCGGCGCCCACCATCAGGGTGAACCAGGGAGGCCCCAGCCATACTGAGAGCACTACCGCCGGGGCCAGTACCATCCCGGTGAGCACCCGTTGCAGCAGCATGGGAGCGGTTACTGCCGTTGTTTCAGCCCGCCGAAGCGGCGCTGGCGCAGAGAGTATGCCTGCAGGGCGGCTTCTATGGCCTCCTCGTTGAAGTCGGGCCAGTAGGTGGAGGTGGAGTAGTACTCGCTGTAGGCAGACTGCCACAGCAGGAAGTTACTCATTCTGAGCTCACCTGCGGTGCGGATGATAAGGTCTGGGTCGGGCACATCGGCGGTGTAGAGTGTCCTGCTGAACATGGCTTCGTCTACTGGATGGGGAGAGTTGGCCTGCTCTAGGAGCTTGTTCACCGCCATCAGTATTTCCTGCCGGCCGCCGTAGTTAAAGGCTAGGTTCAGACTGATACCGGTGTTGTTCCGGGTACGATCCATGGCGGATAGCACCCGTTTTTGAAGGCGGGTGGAGAGGCCGTCAAGGGTTCCCAGATGGTTCAGCTTTACTCCTTCTCTGTGCAGGTTGCCAACCTCACGGTCTATCACTTCTCCCAGCAAGCTGAGGAGGCCCTGCACTTCGGCACGGGGCCGGCGCCAGTTCTCTACGGAGAAGGCATACAGAGTAAGGTAACGCACCCCGTGTCCGGCAAAGCTGCTGATTACCTTGCGGATATTCTCCGTGCCTGCACGGTGTCCCTGGAGACGCGGCAGCCCCCGCTCCTGTGCCCAGCGGCCGTTGCCATCCATGATTACGGCAACATGGCGGGGAACGGCTTGTTGAGGCTGGTTAGGAGTGCGCGAAATCACCGCTCTATTGCCGGGAGGCGAATCACACCTCCAGCACTTCGGCCTCTTTCTCCTGGCCGATCGTGTTGGACTGATCTATGGAGGCATCGGTAATTTTCTGCAATTTCCCTCGGGCACGCGCCATCTCATCCTGGGAGATGGCCTTCTCCTTTTCCA
>JASLXN010000004.1 GCA_030740315.1 Dehalococcoidia bacterium
AAGTTGTCCCTAGTGGAGTTTATCCCCTTAAGCACCTTCAGTGGGTTTCGGGCATGTACAGTTTCAGCATCCGCCGCCGGCCGGAACAGCCTGGCCGGCACGTTTGTGTCCCTCTTACTCCGCCCCCTCCGCAAAGAAAAGGTGCCTGTGTTTAACCAATTCTCACCGGCGGTAGCAGCCTACAGGTTGTCGTTTGTTGCGCCCGCTATACACCTCCATCGGACGGACCTTAAATAAGTCCAGCTAAGTATGGCGTTATCCAGCAGGCTCTGAACAATCAAGTCAACACCCCTAACGTTGTCCCGCAATCCGTCTGGGCGCCACCGAAGGGGGCACAGGTGGTGCCGGGGCGCCCTTGGTGTGGCCGCGGTTCAAGCCAGGGCGATGGCCTCTATCTCTATGCGTGCTCCTAGGGCCATGGCGGCCACCTGCACGGTGGTCCGGGCAGGGGGTTCAAAGGGGAAGTAGCCGGCGTAGACCTCGTTCATGGCGGCGAAATCGGCCATGTCTGCCAGGTAAACGGTGGTCTTAAGAACCTTCTCCATGGTGGAACCCGCATTTTTCAGCACTGAGGCGATGTTGTCCAGGGTCTGTCGGGTCTCGGCCTCTATGCCTCCTCGGACCATTTCCGTGGTGCCGGGTAGCAGAGGGATGCTGCCGGATACAAAGACAAGACCGCCGGCCTTTACCGCCTGGCTAAGGGGTACCCTCTTCAAAGGCCCTATAACCTCTCTATCCATGGGCTCCTCCTTGAGAAAATAGTATCCAAAATCATACACCTATTCTCGAGGCCGTATCCGTTTTGGCGTTGGGGCGATTTATACCGGGTGCCTGCGGTGTCCAGTCCAGGCAGTGTGTTACGGGAGCGTGTAGGGCGTTGAATAAAAAAGGGGAACAGCCAGGGATAAGGAATGACCCATCCTCATACCACCGGGGAGAGTGATGGCCGCGATGGTAGGATGTTTGCTTACGGGGCCCTATTTGACCTTCCATCTGGAAACGGGCCCCTCTATGCCCCTGTGGGTGGGGGCATAGAGGGGCCCGTAGGGGCGGAGGTAGAGGGGGAAGAGCTTGACGAAAGGCTGATCCAACACCTTTGCTGGCTCCACCTCAAAGTAGCCGCAGTACTCGGTTACCAATTCCTCAAGCAGCTTCTCCTCATCCTCATCGGGCTGGGTCACCCCCACCTCTTTACCCAACTGGTGCTCTTCCACGACGCCCCGTAGGAAAATCACGCCGGCGTGCATGCCGGTTCCTATGAATCTGGCCAGGTGGTGCGCACTTTTCCCCAGGGTCAGCCCCAGGGCCACCAAGACGCCTCCAGCCATGTACTCGCCCAGAAAGTCCTGAGCGGTGCCGCCGATGACCAGATTAGGACGCCTATCGCCAAACTCCTTCATGTGGACCCCGGCCCGGTAGCCGACATCGTCCCGGACGAATATATTACCTCCCCGGGCGGAGAGGCCGGTGATATCACCCGCCATGCCGTGTACGATGATGGTGCCGCGGTTCATGGTGTTCCCGCAGCCATCCTGGGCGTTGCCATGTACCGTAACCCGCGGGCCATCCAAGAAAGACCCCAAGTCATTGCCGGGGACGCCGAAGATTTCTATCTGCACCGGACGGTCCAAGTCAGTGCCGATGTAGCGCTGCCCGGCCACGCCGTGCAGTTCAATCCGGTCGGCCCCATCCGCCACCAGGGATCTGAGGATGCTGTTCAACTCCCTATAATGTAGCCCTGCGGTTTCCACCCGGGCCACAGAACCGTTCTCGTGGAGTTTTACCCGCTCTACCCTCATCGTCTCACTCCCCGGCCAGACTCACCCCTAGGATATCCGCCTCCTCCCTGGTGAGTCCCACACCCCGCAGGTGCAGCCGATTACCGCGTAGGCTCTCTATAGCATTTATTCCCATAGCGCCCAGCATTTCCTTAATCTCATGGCTCCAAGCCTCTACGAGGTTGGCTATCCGCTGCGCTGCAATCTCCGGGTTCTGGCGCTTGGTCAGCTTATCATCGGTGGTGGTAATTCCCCAGGCACACCTGCCGGTGTAGCACGCCTGACATTCGGTGCAGCCCATAGCGATGAGGGCTGCAGTACCGATGTAGACGGCATCCACCCCCAGTGCGATGGCTTTGGTGACATCGCCGCTGTTCCGAAAGCCGCCTGCGGCCACCAGGGACACCCGGTTGCGGATGCCCTCGCTGCGCAGCCTCTGGTCTACGGAGGCTATAGCCATCTCAATAGGGATGCCCAAGTTGTCCCTGATAATCTTGGGGGCCGCCCCAGTTGAGCCCCTAATGCCGTCCAGAGCGATGATGTCCGCACCGGCGCGGGCAATACCCGAGGCGATGGCACCGGAGTTGTGCACAGCCGCAATCTTGACGCTGACTGGTTTAGTATAGTTGGTGGCCTCTTTCAAGGCGTATATGAGTTGGGACAGGTCCTCAATGGAGTAAATATCGTGTTGCGGGGCCGGAGAGAGAGCATCGGTCCCGGTGGGAATCATGCGGGTTGTAGCCACCTCGGCGCTGATTTTTTCCCCCGGCAGGTGGCCCCCGATGCCCGGTTTGGCACCCTGGCCTATCTTGATTTCAAGCACACGGGCCACATCTAGGTATTCCGGGTGGACCCCAAAGCGGCCTGAAGCCACCTGGGCGATGGTGTTGCCGCCATACCTGTAGAGCTTGGGGTGCAGCCCTCCCTCACCGGTGTTGAAAAGGGTACCCAGCATGGACGCCGCACGGGCCAGCGACTCATGGACATTGATACTTACGGCGCCGTAAGACATGGCCGAAAAGAGCACGGGGGTCTCTATCATGATCTGAGGGGCCAGCCGAGTGCCGAGCCTCCCAGTTGCGGGGTCGATCTGCACCTGGTCCGGTTTGCTGCCCAGGTAAGTCCTCAATTCCATAGGCTCCCGGAGGGGGTCTATGGAGGGGTTGGTGACCTGGCTGGCGTTGAGGCAAAGCTTGTCCCAGTAGCTTGTCCAGGGCTTATCGTTGCCCATGCCGGTGATGAGAACGCCGCCGGTCTCCGCCTGGCGAGTGATGTCTTCAATCACCTCCGGTCGCCAATAGGCGTTGTCCCGGTACTCCACCGGGTTGTGGCGAATTTCAATGGCACTGGTGGGGCAGAACACCACGCAGCGGTGACAGCCCACGCAGTTGGTGTCAACGGCCTCAACCCGGTCGGCGGACTCATCATAATACTGTGCCCCAAAGCTGCACTGCTCCACACAGCCCTGGCAGCGTATGCACCTGCGGTCACTGCGCTCCACCCGAAAACGGGGCTTCAGATAGCTCGGCATATGGCAATGGTAGCTGGGGAGGGCGGTGCTCTGGGCATGGCTGGCCTTGGGGTTGTTCTTGATAACGGTCATCGGCCCACCGCTTCGCGGTTCTGGACATCCCATTCCTTGGGAAGCGCCACAGGCTCTCCCAGTCTCCCCACCACCGGCTCCCCGCCTCGCGGTTTCCAAGAGCGCTCTATATCAGGGCACACCAGCGTTATGGCCGACTCCTCAGAGGAGATAAAGAGCACATCACCCTTGACGGCTGCGCTGAGGGGGCGCAGCCGGATGCGGTCCGTCAAGCCAATCATCTCTCCGTTGTGGGCAATGATGAGCGTGAAAGGCCCGTTAAGGAGTAGGCCACCGTATGCCTGGCGGAGTGCCGTTACCATCTCCCTCTTCTCATCGGGCATGCGGTCCACCTCTTCCCACAGGGGTGAAGCGAGCACCGTGGCCATGGTGGAGACGGGTAGGCCGTGGCGACGCACCAGCAGATCTACGGCATAGGCGGCCACCTCGGTGTCCGTCTGCATGGTGCAGTGGTATCCATGCATCTCCAGGTAGCGCCTGTTGATGCCGTAGGAGGAAATCTCGCCATTGTGCACCACGGTCCAGTCCAAGATGTTGAAGGGGTGGGCGCCACCCCACCAGCCGGGTGTGTTGGTAGGGAACCGGCCGTGGGAGGTCCACAAATATCCCTCGTAGTCCTCCAGCCGGTAGAAATCGGCCACATCCTCTGGGAAGCCAATCCCTTTGAACACGCCCATGTTCTTGCCGCTGGAAAAGATGAAGGTATCCGGTATGGTGGTGTTGGCCTGCATCACTTTATCTACCACCAGGTCATCATCCGATACCACCAGGCAAGGGTCCTTGCGGGGGGTCACGAAATAGCGCCACAGCCCGGGTGGGTTTGTGACACCCGGACGGGTGCGTATGGGAATCTCCTCGGAACGAACCACATCGAACTCGTCTTTGAGGAAGACCTCGGTCTTATCCTTGGCGCTGCGGCCCATATACATTATATGGAGGGCATAGTAGTCTGCGAAGTCCGGGTAGAGGCCATACACGGCGAAGCCCCCACCCAGGCCGTTGCCCCGGTCATGCATATTGGCGATGGCCCGGACCGTATCCGCACCGGAGAAGAGCCGCCCGGAAACATCCATCATACCGAACAAGGAGCAGGCGTCTGTTACCTTATCGTCTTTGTACCGATTATCTGGGTTTAATATATCTTTCACAGTTCATCGCTTTCAGGTGTGACCGCTTATTTAGCCGCCAGGCCCCCGGCGAGGCTGCCCTCGTACCCCATACCACCATCGCCGAGCCAGGCGTCCCGAAGGGGCCGGGGGAGAGAGACCAGCCCAAAACCGTCCTCCAGTAAACGGTCCTGGAAGTCCACCACGGGCACACGATCCCGCATCAGGCGGAACAGTACTCCCGCCTGGTCGATATCCCCTTGCAGTAGGAACCCCACCAGCCGCCCCTCCCGGAGCACTACCTTCTTGTAGACTCCATTTTCGTTGACGGTATCGGTCTGAACGGAGTCTTCCGCACCAGGGTCGAACAGGCCCGCCGAGGCCAGAGCTATGTCAAAATAGCTGAAGGAGTTCATGGCAGTGCAGCCGTCGTATTCATGGTGGCCACCCGCCATGTTGAGCCCGGCGATACGCCCCCCTATGTAAGCGTTGGGCCATATGGCCACCACGCGATGGGAGTCATAGATAAAATCATAGGCCTCAGCCACATCCCCGCAGGCAAACACCCCTGGCACGGTGGTCTCCATGTACCGATCCACCACGATACCACGGTTCACCTCTATGGGTGTCTCACGCACCAACTCTAACCTGGGGGCCACTCCCACGGCAACGCCCACCAGGTCGCAGGGAATCTCCTCTCCGCTGCTCAGAGTCACCGCACCCACCCGCGAAGGGTCCGACGACGCAGGTAGGATGCCAGCGACGCTGTGGCCGGTTACCACGCGCACCTCAAGCTCTCGCAGCCGGGCCTCAACCATCGCAGAGGCTGTGGCATCCATCACGGCGGCTAGGGCACGATCCAGCAACTCCACCATCACAACCTCTACCCCCCCCCGCTGGATCAGGGCGCTGGTGAGGCTACAGCCGATTAGCCCACCACCCACCACCACCACTCGCCTGGCCCCCTGTTTGAGGGCGGCGTCTATGTTGCGAGCGTGGTCTATGGTGGTGAACCTATGCACCCCGTTCAGCTCCAAGCCATCCATCCGGGGTGTAATTGGGACGCCGCCGGTGGCCAGCAACAGCCGTTCCCAGCCCAGGCGGTCCCCATTCTCCAGCACCACCTCCCGGCCCTCCAAGTCCAGCTGGGTCACCCGGGCGCCGAGGTACCGTTCCACCTTATGCCGGTCATAGAAATCTGGGGCTCTGAAGTACATGCGGTCATCGAAGTCCCGCTCCCCCATGAGGAACTCGGAAATGGCGGGGCGGGAGTAGGCGGGGTAGGGTTCATCCGATACTAGGGCCAGCGACCCCTGTGAGTCCCCCTCGCGGATAGCCTCAACAGCACCAATACCCCCGGCCGAGTTACCGACTATTAGATATTTGTAACGGGCCAACAATTTCCTCCAGGGTTACAGTACCAGTGCTCGGTTGGGGCAAACCGCAACGCATACGGGAACCTCCCGGTCAGAGCAGAGGTCGCACTTGATTATCTGTGATTTCTCGCTGTCCCTGGTGATGGCCCCGTTGGGACAGGCCAGGATACAGGTCCAACACCCGATGCACTTCTCGGGGTTGTAAGTGACCACGCCGGTCTCCGGGTTTTTGGTCAGTGCCCCGGAGACGCACGCCCAGGCGCATCGGGCCTCGTCGCAGTGCTGGCAGTTAAGGGCAAAAGAGGTGGCATCGCGCCTCTGCACGGAGATGCCTCTGGTAGGACTCGGCCTCTCGTCCTTGAAGGCCTTAATTACATCTTTGCTCTGCGAGTGCGCAGTGGCGCAATAGACCTCACAAAGACGGCAGTCTACGCAGTAGTCTTCCCGAAAGCGAACCCTGTTCACCATGTGTCGCCCCTTTAACGTATAGGCCTTTAATTCTCCCACGGATATGGCGCTGCTGTCAAATAGCGGGGGCGCTTCCCCTATCTGTGGGAAACGGGAACTAGCAATGGCCCGGTGCAGGGCGCGCAGAAAGGCCCTCAGTGGTAGAGGTTATGGTATCATTGAGACCGAATAAATTCAAAGTCAGAACACAGGAGGCCGGAAATGAAACTCTCAGGTAAAGTAGCCATCGTCACGGCCGCCGCCGGGGTGGGTATAGGGCAGGCCACCACACGGACCCTAGCCGAGAACGGTGCTCAGGTGGTAATCAGCGATGCCCACGCTAGCCGGCCAGCCACCGTGGCCAATGCCATCAAGGAGGAGTTCGGCGTATCCACCATGGGCGTCCAGTGCGATGTGACCGATCGCGCCCAGGTGGACGAAATGGTCAAGAAGACTCTGGACGCCTTCGGTCGCATCGATATCCTGGTGAACAATGCGGGCACCAACCGGGTAAGCAAAGTGGTAGATATGACCGATGAAAGCTGGGATCTGGTCATCAATGTTAACCTCAAGGGCACCTTTTACTGCACCCGCGCCGTGCTGCCCACCATGATTGGCCAGAAGGGTGGAAAGATAATAAACCTGTCTTCCGTGGCGGGCTGGATGGGCGCTGCCGATGACGGCGCTCCCTATTGCACAGCCAAGGCCGGCCTACAGGCCTTCACCAAGGTGGTGGCCCACGAAGTGGCCGAGCACAATATCAATGTAAACGCCATCGCCCCCGGCCTTATCCCCAACGAGTTCCTAGGACGGCTCTACCCGCAGGAGTTCTTTGAGGAGATGAGGCAGAAGACCCCCATAAAGCGGGACGGCAGGCCTTCCGATATAGCCAACGCTATCCTTTTCCTGGTATCGGAAGATTCCAGCTTCATTACGGGCGAGACCCTATGCGTGAGCGGCGGAGTGTATATGCGCTAAAAAGAGCACGTCCTTGCCGGATGCAGTCAGTTCAGATATAGCCAGATCAAAGCCCGTGGATGTTTCGCCCTAAGTGCTTACTTAACCCTCCTTCTGACTTCATGAGGTGTGTAAGAGTATAACGAATGAAAGAGCGGCTCCGTGACAAATCAAGAGATGAGTTGACCTGGCACCTCTATATCTTGGGTCGGCGTAAACGCACAAATGGCTGAACGTAGCCGGGTCGAAGATCACCCGCGAAGAACCTTTCCCTTTGGGACTCTTAGCAGCAACTGGGCGGTTTGACCGCCACAGACTTGGAAACATTTTACAGCCCACCCGTTAAGCATTCTGGGTACATTCTGGGTACCAGGAAGCCAATAACCAGGGATTAATGTTAGCAAAAACCAGTGGTGCAATGGTCGGGGTGGCCGGATTCGAACCGGCGACCCCCTGAACCCCATTCAGGTGCGCTACCTGGCTGCGCTACACCCCGGACCGTCATCATTCTACTACACAAGGCTATATTTGGAAAGCGACGATACTGAGACTGTTCCGCAGGCATTTATTTACACTCCCACCCACCCGGTAAACAGGTACGGGGAGACCGCCCAGCAGATATGGTTCTTGGGAAAGAGGGAAGGACAACCTGAGACACCGACGGTTGTGGACGGTGGTACGGTTGGAATATAATATCATAGGCCCTGATGTTTACACATCTGCATGTCCACTCGGAGTTCAGCCTGCTGGATGGTATGGGCCGCATTCCGAACCTAGTGGCCCGGGCCGGGGAACTGGGCATGGAGGCCTTGGCCCTCACCGACCACGGCAACCTCTACGGTGCTATCGATTTCTACCAGGAGGCCCGCCGGGCCGGAATAAAGCCCATCATCGGCTGCGAAATTTATGTGGCTCCAGGCTCACGGCACTCCCGGTCTGCAGCGGACAAGAGCGGATACCATCTCGTCCTGCTGGCTACAAACTCCGTGGGCTATTCCAACCTCATAAATCTGGTTACATTGGCCAACCTGGAGGGCTTTTTCTACAAGCCCCGTGTGGACAAGGAGTTGCTAACGCGGCACAGCGAGGGGCTCATCGGCCTGTCCGCATGCCTCCAGGGCGAGGTGACCCGTCTGCTTCTGGAGGGGAGGGGGGAGGACGCCCGACAGGCAGCCCGCTGGTACCACCAGAACCTGCCAGAATTCTACTTGGAGCTACAGCCACACCCCATGCCGGAGGTGGAGCAGGCTAACCGGGAGTTGATAAAGCTGAGCGCTGAGCAGGGGCTGCCGCTGGTAGCCACCAACGATGTTCACTACGTGCGCCAGGAGGATGCCTATGCCCATGACCTGCTGCTATGCATTCAGACCAACACCTCTGTATACGATGAAAAGCGAATCAAGATGCCGGGGGACTACTTCTATTTGCGCAGCCCCCAGGATATAGCACAGGCCTTTGCCCATGTGCCCCAGGCCGTGGAGAACACCGGCCTCATAGCAGGTAAGTGCAACCTGGAGTTAGAGTTCGGCCGCCTGCACCTGCCCCAGGTGGAAATGGACGAGGATGTGACCGCAGAGGACCACCTGTCCGAGCTCTGCTGGAAGGGGTTCCACAGGATGTTCCCCGAAGGCTCCACTGAGGCGGAGGACAGGTTGCGCTACGAATTGGATGTGATCGCCACCACCGACTTCACCAGCTATTTCCTGGTGGTCTGGGACATCGTGTCCTTCGCCCGGAGGCGGGGCATCCTGGTAGGAGTGAGGGGCAGTGCCGCCGCCAGCCTGGCCCTTTACTGCCTGGGTGTTACGGAGATAGACCCCCTGGGACACCGACTGGTTTTTGAGCGGTTCCTCAACTTAGAGCGCCGGGAGATGCCGGACATAGATGTGGACTTTCAGGATGACCGCAGGGATGAGGTGATTGCCTATGTCACCGAACGCTACGGCCAGGACCATGTGGCTCAGATTATCACCTTCGGCACTCTGGGCGCCAAGGCGGTGGTACGGGATGTGGGCCGCGCCCTGGGGCTGCCCTACAGCCAAGCTGATAGGGTGGCCAGGCTCATCCCTGGCGGCCCTAATGTCACTCTTGAGCGTGCGGTAGAGGATAGCCCGGAGCTACGGGATATTTACCAGCAGGACGAGACGGTGACCAATCTAGTAGACTCTTCCCGCAAGCTAGAGGGCCTGGCCCGCCACGCCAGCACCCACGCCGCGGGCGTGGTCATCTCTCCGGAGCCGCTCACCCACTATGTGCCGCTGCAAAGGGCCAACCGCAGTGAAGGGGTAATGACCCAGTTCACCATGGAGAGCATCGCCCAGATAGGGCTGCTCAAGATGGACCTGCTGGGGCTGGGCAATTTGACGGTGCTGGACAGGGTACGGCCCCTGGTGTCCCAGTATAAAGGTATAGAAATAGACTTAGCTCACCTCCCGCTGGACGACGCCAGGACCTATGAACTGCTCTCCTCGGGGGAGACGAACTCGGTGTTCCAGCTTGAAGGCGGAGGCATGCGCCACTTCATCAAAGAGCTTAAGCCTTCCTCCTTCAAGGACATCGCCGCCCTGGTGGCCCTTTACCGCCCCGGGCCTATGGAGCACTTCCCGACCTTCATCCGGGCCAAGCACGGCCTTGAGCCGGTTCGCTACCCAGATCCTACCCTTCAGGACATTCTGGAGGAAACCTACGGTGTCATCGTGTACCAGGACCAAGTGCTACTGATAGTGCAGGCGCTGGCGGGATACACCCTAGGTGAGGCCGATATATTCCGCAAGGCTATGGGCAAGAAAATCCCTGAGGTGATGCGTAAGGAGCGGCAGAAGTTCTTGCAGGGGGCCGGGAAGAAGGGCTTCTCCGAAGAGGTGGCGTCCGAGGTCTTTCAACTCATTGAGCCTTTTGCCGGCTATGCCTTCAACAAGGCCCACTCCGTAAGCTACGCCCTCATCGCCTACCAGACGGCCTATTGCAAAGCCAACTACCCTGTGGAGTATATGACGGCTGTCCTCAATACCACGATGGATAATCAGACCAAGATGTCGGCGGCCGTTGCCGAGTGCCGGCGGCTGGGGATAAAGGTGCTGCCGCCGGATGTGGACCAGAGCGGCCCCCGGTTTTCCATTGAAGAGGAAAACATTCGCTTTGGCCTGGCGGCGGTAAAGAATGTGGGGGTATCGGCCGTGGAGCCAATTCTGGAGGCCAGGGCTAAGGGCGGCCATTTCATCTCCATTGAGGACTTCTGCCAGCGGGTGGACCTGCGCCGGGTCAACAAGCGTGCGCTGGAAAGTGTCATTAAGGTGGGTGCCCTAGACGGGCTAGGACACCGCCTGGGGCTGCTGCACAGCCTGGACCGTATCATTTCCCTATCGCAGCAGCGGCAGCAACTTCAGGAGCGGGGCCAGACCAGCATGTTTGACCTGTGGGGACAGAGCGTGCCCGTGCCCATGCCCAGCCTGGAGATGGACTCGACAGAGGTAGCCCCGCGGGAGAGGATGTCCTGGGAGAAGGAGCTGCTGGGGGTGTTCCTCTCCGATACCGGCCTGGGAGAGATGGCCCAGGGTGCACGCAGCATCGGTGCCCAAATGTGTGGCGAGATAGACCAGGATCTGGTGGGCCAGCGGCTGGTGGTGGCAGGTTTGGTAAGCTCGGTGCGCACCTTGAACACGCGGGATGGGCGATTCTTCATTATATGCGTTTTAGAGGACATCTCCGGCAGCATTGAAGTAAGCGTTTGGTCCGAGGTATACGGGCGTACCCAGGAGTTGTGGGAGGAGGGCAACTTGGTCGTGGTCTCGGGGCGGGTTAAGCAGCGTGCTGGAGAGATTGGCATCTCCTGCGAGCGGGCCGAGGCCTATCGGCCCTCCGCTGCGCCCCAATCCGTCACCACCCCACAACCCACCCACGGCCCAGTGCAGCGGCTGGTGGTGCGGCTGACCGCCTCCGGGGAGGAGGACGATGACCGTGCCCTGCTCATGCAGGTGGTGGCTATGCTCCGGGGTTTCCCCGGCGAAGTAGTGGTGAGGCTGGCAATCAGCAACGGCGACGGTGATGTGCAGTTGCTGGAGCTACCCAGTGAGTACGGGGTGGAATACGGCCCCCTCCTACACCAGAAGCTGGCGTCCTTGGTGGGCGACGCCGGCGTGACGATGGAATTGTAAGTTGTAAGAGGGTGTTAGCAGACCGCTGGTTCCCGCCTGCCGGTATATAGCCTGATACACCGCCTTGGGTCAACCTCATAGCTTTTAGGATAGGGGGCACAGTGGGGGTAGTGGGCATATTCCGGCCGTGGCATACCTCAGGGGGCTGAGAGTCCTCCTGCCTCCAACCTCAGCATCCTGCGCTTGAGTTCTACCCCACCGCTGAAACCGCCCAGTCCGTTGTGGCCTACCACCCGGTGACATGGTATGACGAGTGGAACTGAGTTGCGGGCCACGGCCTGCCCCACCGCCCGTGGCCCCTTGGGCACCCCCACCGCCGTGGCCACCCAGCCATAGCTCCGCGTCTCCCCGTAGGGGATGCCCTGCAGCCTGTCCATGACATGGCGCTGGAACGGAGACGCGCCGTCCAGATCCACGGCATCCGGGAACTTCACCCGTTCCCCGGCAAAGTACCTGGTTATGCGCTGAGGCAGGTCACCAAAGGCGGAAGGGTTCTGGGGAGAATCCACAAGCTGCCCCATCTCTCTCAACACTTCATCGCGGTCCTGCCGTGGCAGGGCCAGCCGCATAAGACCCCGTGAGGAGGCCAGCAGCCCAACCCATCCCAAAGCCGTAGAGAAGATATAGAACTCCATCAAAAGCCTCCGCAGGGGATTTCAAGCGCCATCATTATAATAATAGACCAAAAACCCGGCTTCTGAAATATTCAAGTGTTCGGATTCGGCATGAGTTTTCCAGCGGTTTGGGGGACGAAGCCCCCGGAAAAACAGCAACAGGTAGACAGGAATATGGATACCATCCATCCCGAGGTCGGTTAGCAAACCTTTTCTTCCCGCCCTCCCGCCCATTTCATATCTGTGGGGGGGCACATCCACACCCCAGCCGAATCGGCAGAGCCCCTTTGGAATCCCCATTTACAAACAACCTCCACTCCTCGGCTTGACCCCGGCACCCCTTTTGGATTATTCTTCTCTGAAACTCGCAGGGAGGTACATCCGGGCATGATACTGGAAGGGGTGCAGATTATAGATTGGACCGGATTCCTGGTAGGGCCGGTTGCCGGTTCCATGCTGGGCGACTTGGGTGCGGAAGTAATTAAGGTGGAGCAGTTGGGGCGGGGCGACCCGCTGCGGGGGTTACAGACCTTCTTCGGTGTGCCCCTGGGGCTGCCTCAGGGCCGCCATGCCGCCTTTGAGCACCACAACCGCAACAAGCGGGGCATTGTGGTTGACTTGGAGTCCCCAGAGGGGAGGAAGGTCATTTATCGGCTGGTAGAGAAGGCCGATGTCTTCCTTACCAATTTCCGTCCCAGGGCTTGTGCCAAGTTGGGAATGGAGTATGACGACCTGCGCCCGCATAACCCCAAGCTAATCTACGCCAGGGCCTCCGGTTTCGGCGAGAAAGGCCCCGACAACGGGCTGCCTTCCATAGACCTGATTCCCCAGGCCCGAAGCGGCATCATGATGGCCAGTGGTGAGCCTGATATGCCACCGGTGCACATCTCCACCGGGCTGGCGGACTCGGTGACCGCCATTATGCTGGCCTACGGCGTGGTGACCGCCCTGCTGGGCCGGGAGCGGAACGGCCAGGGGCAGATGGTGACCGTCTCCCAGTTGGGAAGCATGATGGCCCTCCAAGGCTTTGTGACTCAGCTAAGGATGTTCCCGGGGCTGGACTTCCCCCGGCACGACCGGAACACCCCCTCCAACCCCCTTTACAACTACTACAAGTGTCAGGATGGCAAGTGGGTGGCGCTGGCCCTGATTCTAGAGAGACACTGGCCGCTCTTCTGCCACGCCCTGGAGCTGCCGGAGCTGGAAAAGGATTCTCGGTTTGAGAACATCATCAAGCGGCGGGAAAACCGCCAGGAGCTGACCGCAATCCTGGACCGGGTCATTGCCTCCAGACCGTATAGCGAGTGGGACCGGGCATTCAGAGAGGCCGACCTTATCTATGGCCCAATCCAGGAGATAGCCGACCTGCCGCACGACCCCCAAGTGATTGAGAATGATTATATGATAGACTTTGACCACCCCAATTTCGGCAAAGTGCAGTACCCGGGGTTTCCCGTCCAGTTTAGCGAGACCCCGCCGTCCCTGAGGATGCCCGCCCCAGAGTTCGGCCAGCATACGGAAGAGGTGCTTCTGGAGAATGGATATAGCTGGGAGGACATAGCCGTGCTGGGCGAGCGCGGGGTTATTTAGGGGAGAGCCGTACCTTTAGCCCCTAGCCCCGCATAAGGAGGAATCATGTCAGTTGTTACCCGGTATCCCACCCGCCCCCTGGAGTTTTGGGGGAGGATGAAGGAGTTGCGCCGCAACCTCAATCGCCGTGCGTGGGAGACTCGAAACCCGCCATACCCATTGCTGGCTGGGTTGGGGGAATGGGCACGCCGCCTGTACGGGCCATATTTTACGGTGGCCATGAGGAACCCAGAAATCCTCCTCCAGTACCACGAGGCCGCCGATGCCCACGGCTACCCACGAGGGGAGATGTGTTCCTCCATGCACCACTATATGGGTGAACTACTCCTGGGGCTGACCACTATGAATCCCAGCAATGGCGAGTCCAGCCCCGTGGATGTGGTGGTTGAGGTGGAGTTCTGCAACTCAGTGGCCAAGACCGCTCAGATAGCCGGAGAGGTGCTGGGCGTGCCTCACTTCGTCCTGGATGTGCCACAGGAGGGGGGGGAGGCAGCCATAAAGTATGTAGCCGCCCGGCTTCACGAAGCCGTGGACTTCTTGACCAAGGCCACGGGCAAGGAGTACCACGACGAACTCCTGGTTGAGGCGGTGAAGAACTGGTGGGAGCAGGGGGTTATCATTGCGAAAATCTGCATGGCCAACCAGGCGGTGCCGGCCCCGCTGGACTTCCGCATGCTGCAGGAGATGAGGGTGCCCAGCATAGTAGGCGGTCACTTGCCGGAGGTGCTGGCCTACTTTGAGGATGTGCTGGCGGAGATAAACGACCGGGTGCATGACGGCATCTCCGCCACCGGGGTGGAGACCGCCCGCCTGGTCTATGAGGGTGAGCCTATGTTCTATGCGGAGAACTTCATCCCGGACCTGTGCCAGCGCTACGGGGCAGTCATACTGGGGGGCTTTACCGGCTTCAGCCGTGGGGTGTGGGACATATCCCCAGAGGGGCGTTGGGCCCCTGCCCCGCGGTTTAAGGATACCGGAGCGGTGCTCAAGAACAGGGATGATACCATGGAGTTCCTGGCCCGGTGCTATGTGAACAACAGGCCCCTGTACCACTGTGCCAAACTGGGTGAGAAATCTGGCGAGTACCTGCACCGGGCGGTGGACTGGAAATGCCAGGGCAGTATCCTGCACCTGGATGTGGGCTGCCGGAACCAGGCGGCAGGCATGCTGGAAGCCGCACAGGTCCTGGAGGCGCACGACATCGCCACCGTAGCCTACGAGTCCAGCAATGGGGACGCCCGGTATTTCTCCCCGCACCAGGTGACGGACAGGCTGGAACCCTTCCTGGAAAGGCTCGGCCTCCGGCCCCTGGAGGACTGAAACCCGACCTAGTCGTCCGGTAAGCTTCTATGTGGTGCCATATCTGCAGCCACACGGCTGAGATGCGTGGTCCGGGTTTCGCTGTGCTACAATGGCCCCAGACCGCATAGGAGGTGACGCATGAAGGGAAAGGCAGCAGTGCTGACTGCTCAGGGCTCTCCTATGGAGATATGGGAGCTGCCCGTGCCGGATGTGGAGCCTTGGGCCGTCCTCATCAAGGTCAGCTTGGCCAATATCTGCGGTTCTGACCTGCACTACTGGAGGGGCGAAGCCCCTTGGCGGGTGGTGCCCGCCATCATGGGCCACGAGATGACGGGGACGGTCTTCCGGATGGGCCAGGGGGTGAGCACCGATTCCATGGGGCAGCCCTTATCCGAGGGGGACCGGGTGGTATACCCATATTTCTTTCCTTGTGACCGGTGCTTTGCCTGTACCCACGGCAACCGTGCCGCCTGCCCCAACACGCTGATACGGCGGGCCATTCCCTGTGACCAGCCTCCTCACTTCGTGGGGGCCTACGCCGAGTACTTTTACCTGCCGCCCCGCCATTATATTTTCAAGGTCCCCGATGACCTTTCAGATGAGATGGTGTCCCCGTTGAACTGCGCCCTCTGCGAGGTGCTCTACGGCCTAGACAGGGTGGGAGTCTCCCTGGGAGACACGGTGGTCATTCAGGGGGCGGGGGGGCTGGGTATCTACGCCACCGCCGTGGCCCGGGAGATGGGAGCCACCCAGGTAATAGTAATAGACCGCTACCCGGAGAGGCTGGAGCTTGCCAAGGCCTTTGGGGCCGACCATACCATAAGCATGGAGGAATACACTACGCCCCGGGAACGCACGGGCAGGGTTAGGGAGCTTACCGGCGGCAGGGGGGCGGATGTGGTGGCGGAGCTGGCCGGGTTCCCAGAGGTGCTGTCCGAGGGCATAAACATGGTCAGCGTGGCGGGGAGCTACCTCCTTATCGGTAATATCAGCCGGGGCCTTAAGGCTGAGATTGATCCCTCTCTCATCGTAGCGGCAAGCCGAAAGCTGGTGGGGGTGATAACCTATGACCCGTGGGTGGTGCCCAGGGCGCTGGACTTCCTGAAGCGCAACAAGGAGAAGTACCCTTTCCACCGCCTGATATCCCATAAATTCCCCCTGGACCAGATAAACGAGGCCTTCGCCTTTGCCGCCGAGGGACGGCTGTCCAGGGCCGCCCTGGTGCCTTGAGCGGCTCCAGCGTCCACATGCTGAACAAGAGGTGCAGATGATATGCCAATGCGATTGAAGGACACGGTAGCCGTGGTCACCGGTGCCGGCCGCGGCATAGGCCGGGCGGAGGCCATGGCCCTGGCGGCAGCTGGTGCCCATGTGGTGGTCAACGACTACGGCGGAGAGAAGGACGGCTCAGGCTCCTCGGGCTCCCCAGCGGACCAGGTTGCACAGGAGATACACCAGGCCGGGGGTAAGGCCATAGCCAACCACGATACTGTGGCGACCATGGATGGGGATGAGAGTATTATCCGAGCAGCCCTAGACGGCTTCGGGCGCCTAGATATCCTGGTTAACAATGCCGGTATCCTCCGGGATCGGATGGTATACAACCTGAGTGAGGCGGAGTGGGACGATGTGATAAGGGTCCACCTGTATGGCACCTTTTTTTGCACACACCATGCCGGGCGATTATTCCGGCAGCAGCGCGGGGGGCGTATAATCAACACCTCGTCCGCGGCGGGGCTGGGGGTATCCGGGATGTCCAACTACAGCGCCGCTAAAGAGGGCATAGTGGGATTCACTCGGTCTGTAGCCCGAGACTTGGGCAGGTACGGCGTTACCTGCAACGCCATCCGTCCCCGGGCTGGCACCCGTATGACCCTGACTCCGGAGATGCAGGCCAGCGCAGCGAGGGCGCAGGCCATGGGCATCAGCGGCGGGGTCTTCGCCCGTGAGATGGAGCACGAGCGCCTCAAGCCAGAGGAGGTGGCCCCTTTCGTGGTCTACCTCGCTACAGACGAGGCCTCCGGTATAAACGGCTGTGTCTTCTTTGTGGCCGGCGGAGAGATAGCCCTTTTCCCGGAGCCGGTACCAGTGAAGACGCTTTACAAGGAGGGGCAGTGGAGCCTGGAGGAGTTGATGGATGCGGTGCCCCGGACTCTGTCTGCCGGACTGGTGAACCCCGCCCCACCTGGCATTTAGTACCTGCTTGCAGATTGCCGAGACGAGGGTTAGTATGTCTTGCAAGGTGAGTTCCTTTGCTGTGCTCAGGATGACAAACATTACAAGTGTCATTCTGAGCGTAGCGAAGAATCCCTTTGCCACACTTACTTAAGCAACCAAGTACTAGTGACCCGTTGAGGGCGTTATCGGAGATGATTGAGGGGTGGGTGGCGGGTTCGCTGCCATCCGATCTGCCGGGACGGCTGTTGATGTAAAGGAGGGGATATCAAGAGGATAAGAATTGGCGCCGGGGCCGGGATGCTGGGTGATCGGCTGGACCCCGCACTGGAGATGATTGCCCGCGGCAACATAGACTACATCGCCTTCGACAACTTGGGGGAGTTGACTATCTCCGACCTTCAACGGCGCCGCATCAAGGAGCCAGACAAGGGCTATGCCGATATCAGACGGTGCCTAGGCTCAGTCATGAAGCCCTGTGCCGAGAAGGGGATTGGAATCATCACAAACGCCGGGGGCATAAACCCCGTTGCAGGGGCGCAGCGGGCAGTGGAAATGGCGCAACGGCAGGGGCTGCATGGGCTGAAATTAGCCGCAGTATCCGGGGATGACACAGTGGGCCAAGAGACTAGGATGCGGATTGCAGGGCTGAGAAGGAAAGGTGTGGCCCTCGCCAATATGGATACGGGGGAGGATTTTGGGCCTCCGGAGGGGGATGTGGTGGGCATGAGTGTCTACCTGGGAGTATACCCGGTGGCCGAGGCCATGGGGAGGGGCAGTCGGGTGGTCATCACCGGCCGCTATGCTGACGCCGCCCTGTGGCTGGCTCCGCTGGTACATGAGTTCGGCTGGGGGAAGGCGGACTGGGACAATCTGGCCTTCGGCACCGTGGTGGGACACCTACTGGAGTGCACTGGTCTGGTGTGCGGTGGCAGCTTTACTGACTGGCGAGAAATACCCAATCTGGAGCGTCTGGGCTATCCCATAGCCGAGGTGTCCGATGCGGGTGAGGCCATCATCACCAAGACCGAAGGTTCCGGCGGCATCGTCAATGACGCCACGGTGAAGCTGCAGCTACTCTACGAGATTGGTGATCCTACCGCCTACATCACCCCAGATGTGGTGGCGGACTTCACCTCGGTGAGAGTGGATGACCTGGGCGGCGACAGGGTAAAGATAAGCCGGGTCCGGGGTATGCCGAGGACGGACAGCCTGAAGGCGGTGATAGGGTACCTCAACGGATATATGGCGGAAGGCTGCGTTACCTTCGGCCCTCCCATGGCCGAGGATAAGGCCCGAGACACGGCCGCTATGCTGGAGAAGCGGCTGGCCGTACTGGGCATAGCGCCGCTGGAGACAAACATTGAATTCATAGGTCTCAACTCCCTGGTGGGGCCTCTCACCCCCCCCAGCGCACGCCCCGCCGAAGTCATGCTCCGCATGGCGCTGAAGGTGGCCACGGAGGCCGAGGCTGGCCGTTTCCTCCAGGAGTTCTACCCCCTCTATGTAGCAGGCCCTCCCGCCGCCTGCGGCATCATGTTGCAACCGGTGCGGCAGGTGGTGTCCTTGTGGCCCACCCTCATCCCGTGGGAGGACGCCTGCTGGAACGTTAAAGTGATGGAGGTAGCGTGAGAGTCAAGCTGAGACAGATAGCCTACGCCCGTACCGGGGACAAGGGCGATAACCTGAATATCGGCGTCCTACCCCGGGACGAGGCGGCTTACAATTCCCTCCGGGAGAGCCTGACCGCCGAGGCGGTCAGGCAGCACCTATCCCCCCTAGTGGAGGGCACGGCCACCCGCTATGATCTGCCCAACTTAAAGGCGTTCAACTTTCTCCTGAAGAAGGCGCTGTCCGGAGGCGCTACCCAGAGCCTGCGTTTCGATTTCATGGGACGCAGCCTGGCGGAGGTGTTGCTGGACATGGAGTTGGAGGTATGACCTAAAGGCCATGGTGGAGCAGCACTTCCTCATCTGAGCTTACCACCCCACATACGCCAGAGGCGTCCTGTGCGGCTAGGAAGACAGCGGCCTTTACCATAGCATCGGGTGTAGCCCATTCTTGCAAGTTCGCTCCGGGCAGGTGGGTCATCAATGCCTCGGTGAGCACCGGACGAGCGGGCTTGATGGCGTTGACGGCGATATTGTGTTTGCCCACCTCCGCAGCCAGCCCCACTGTCAGCCGCTCAATGCCTGCCTTGGAGAGGCCGTAGGCGATGCCTATCAGGGTACGGCCACCCTCCTTGGGTGTGGTCATAGAGAACACGCTGTTTGCGGCAAATGAGGTTATGTTAAGGATGCTACCCCGGCGGCGCTCCACCATGTGGGGCAGGACAGCCCGGGTGCACAGAAAGGTCCCCCTCAGGTTCACAGCTATTATCCGGTCCCAGACCTTTACCGGCGTACTCAGGAACGGGAGATAGCTGCCCACACCGGCGTTGTTGATGAGAATGTGAATCTCTCCCCATTGGGCCAGCACGGCATCAACCATCTCCTGTACGCTGGCCTCATCGGTGACATCGCACCGGATGGGCAGGACATCCCCTCCCAGCCCACGCACCCCCTCGGCCGTCTCATGAATCGTCCCGGGCACCTTGCCCTGCTCCGCAGTTCTTGCCGTTACCACCACCCGGCAGCCACGCTCAACCAGCCCCAAGGCGATGGCCTTTCCGATACCGCGGCTGCTCCCAGTGACTATGGCTACTTTCCCCTTTAGATCTGGGTCCATGTTGTTCCTCCTGAGTTATAGTAAAGGCTTGCAGAAATAGGCCTAAGTATGCTTTGCATGATGAGACTCTTCGCTATGCTCTCCGAAGAAGTCCGAAGACTTTCGGAAAGGGTGACAGAGGTTCCAACTGGTGAAATCGAAACTGACGGATGCCAGGCGCTTCAACTCCAGCTCAGCTCCTTCCAGCAATCTCATGACTGGAGTGCCTTCGGGCAAGGTCTGCCTGCGCCTGTTCACAGCAAGCGTGGTTTTTTGCAGCGTTGGTCCCGTGTGAGACTGGGTCATGGTAATTTAATGCCGGAGCCGACCTTGACATTGTGATCCTTGCAGTGATTGCGTCCTTCCGAGTTGGCAAAGTTGAAGTTGACGAATGCCAGACACTTCAGCTCCAACTCAGTTTCTTCCAGGAATCTCATCACCATGCAGCCTTCGGTTGGACGGCCTGCGACGTAATCATAGACCTGTTCTATGGAGAGGATTCTTTTGGGTCCTGTATCCGTCGAATTTATCGTTTTGATATTATTGATTTTCAATACCCGGGTCAGTTCCAGCCATTGGTTTTTGTGGTTTGCTTAAATCTATAAAGGATCCCGTCCCTGATAGGAGCCATACATAATAGTAAATACACGAGGGTATTCACGCACGTTTTTGTCTTCCTAGTATGTCTTGGTAAGGATCTATTTTTCACCGCCGCCAAAAGGCCTTCCGCCCGGTCGTAGAATGGTACTATTCCTGTCTTTGACCAAGTTGTAACCGTAGGACACCTTGCTCTTATCCATCTTGCTTGTGCTCTCCCCCTTTTTTCAATCAGGGGTTTGCCTGTTCATTTGCTGGTAAGTCTATAAGACCATAGTTTTGTAAGATCGACTTCATCGGGTTCTTCTTTGATTGGAACCTTTTCAGGCTGCTCCAACGATTCCGATTCCTTCCCTACCACAACCGGCTCATGACCAGGACCCCTTTCCACAGAAGCATTGGGCTGGGCCTGCTGGTTGGCGGTGCAGGAGGCCAAGTCTAACACCAGCACAGTGACGAAAGCCATAGAGACCAACCATTGCAAATAAGATTTTATATTTCGCCTATGCGGTGGACCCCATCTTTAGGGCAGGGTTACGGGCAATCTTAAAATCGAGTCCCTCAAATCTCAAGGGGTCTGATTAGGAATTCTACCACACACCCACTGGGAGCCTCTACCAGGGTTGAGGTGAACAGGTCGGCCAGTGTCCGGTAACCCAAGACCTGATTTGGCCGTGTTATCTTCACGTCACCCAGCAGGCAGGGATAGATTCTGCGGCCTGGAACTGGCTCACTGAGCCTTGGGAGGTGATAGACAGCCTTAAGATCAATCATGCGCATCAGTCGCCTGACACGTTTCCGGACGACCCATTGCCCATGACTCTTCAGCCACGCGGCTATCTTGCGTGTTCCGTTGAGCGGTGTGGCCAGGTATTGACGATTTATCAGCTTCATAAAAGTCATATCCTCCTCAGAGATGGTAGTACAGGCCAGAGTGGCTGATACCCAACAATCTGCACTGACTTACCACAGAGAGCGACTGAAGCTGGCGGTTTACCACAGCACACCGCTGCTCTATGCTAAGCGGCCCAAGCTGCCCTCCAAGAAATCCCGCTCCACCTTGAGCTGGACAATCTGTCGGTAGAGTTGGACGATAAGGCCTTCACCACCCTTTTTCTGGTCATGGTCACTGCCAAAGATACCGGTTGCACCTTCCGCCAACGCCTTCTTCTAGGCGTGAATCCGGCTGGGATGGACTTCGAACCGGCTAGCTAACTCGACGGTTGCTTTTTCGCCTTTGAGTGCTTCCAGAGTTACTCTAGCTATAAATGATGGACTGTGTTTCCTTCGGTTCTGTTTCATGTCATACTCCTCTTATTACTTTTGTTACTTTTACTTTAGGGAGCAGAACCCGCTCTTAGCTTCTTAACTACCTGTCCAGTTTTTGGGGTCCAACTTAGTTGCCAGCGAAATGCTCGAAAACTTTGTGGGGCGGCATAGCACGCAACGCACTCTGTTCGATGAATTCTACGCATAGCGACAGCGTAATGCGGTCTATTCAACATCTCACTACTTGGCTAACTAAGAAACAGCATAACTGATCTGCTTCTAATACCAAATAATACCAAGCAGTTTCACGGTACAAATACGATGCGAGGTGCATGTCACGCGTTCTCTCGCCTCAGCCGATGGTGCCTTTGGTGCTGGGAATGGTGCCGCCCAGGCGGTTTTCAAACCGGGTGGCGGCTTTGAGGGCACGGGCCAAGGACTTGAAAGTGGCCTCGGCACGGTGGTGGTCGTTGCTGCCCTTCAGTATTTGGACATGTAGGTTGAACTTAGCCTCCTGTGCCAGGGAGTGCAGGAAGTGGCGCACCATGTCCGCCTCTATGCCCCCCACGGGCGCCTCCAGGGCGGAGTCTATTACCGCGTATCCACGGCCACTGATGTCCACCGCCACCAGTGCCAGCGATTCGTCCATGGGCACTACGGCGTGGCCCATGCGGACAATGCCCTGTCGCCCTTCCAGAGCCTGGTCAAAGGCCCGGCCCAGGCACAGCCCCACATCCTCTACCAAGTGGTGCTGGTCGTCTCCGGTGGCCGAAATTTTCAAATCAAAGAGGCCGTGGCGGGCAAGCTGAGCCAGGAAATGGTCAAACAGGGTTACACCAGTCGTAACCTGCCAGCCGCCCTGCCCGTCAAGGTCTAGCTCCACGCTGACGGTGGTCTCGGAGGTCTTGCGGAACACCGCAGCTTTGCGGGGGGTACCTACATCAGACATCACCTCGCCCCCGTTTGATAAAATCAACCACCACCTTGAGCCAGTCGAAGGGTGATACACGCTGCTGTTCACCCTTCGACTGGCTCAGGAGACCATTCAACATGGCGCTATCCTTTTACGGTTCACAATGACGTCCTCACCCCCGGTTCCCTCTTCCGGAGGGAGATGGGGGTGTTATCTATTGGTATCGGAGGGACACTCTCAGACCCCCAGAAGAAGGGGCTATGCCCCCTCTGCAATCCTTCGGATGTGATGTTGGTAACAGTCTCTGAGTAATGGACAGTTACAGGCACCTGAGATCCTCTATTTGGAGCAACAACCAGCACTGCCAAGGGGTCGTAACACCTCTGCAATCTGTTGGATGTGAGGTTGGTGGCAGTATCTTGGTATGGAGCAGGAAACTGAGACTCCTTCTCCATGATGACAACTGACCCCCCGCACCGATTGACCGGGGCACTCCCTATTTTCTTCTTGCAGCAGATAGCCACCATCATTTGGGCCTCACCGCCATCTCTTTTTCCGCATGGCTCAGTGCTGTTAGAGTGGCATCGCTTTGCTCCGGCTTGCCCACGCTGATGCGCAGGCAGTGGCTTACCCGGGGGTTGCTGAAGTAACGCAGGAATATGCCTTGCTGGCGGAGTCGCATATATGCCTCGCGGGCGTCCCAGCCTTGCAAAGAGCACAGTATAAAGTTGGCCCGGGAGGTATATGGGTGCAGAGAATCCAACCCCTGAAGGAGGCGGTAAAGGCGCTCCCGTTCCGCCACGATGTCCAGCACCCTGGCCTGGAGGCACTCCAAGTCCTTCAGGGACTCCACGGCGGCCACCTGTGCGGCCACATTCAGGTTGTAGGGCGGCTTGATGCGCATGATGTGTTTCACCAACCCGGGGTGGCACACGGCATAGCCCACCCGCAGCCCGGCCAACCCCGCCCATTTGCTGAAAGTGCGTAGCACCACCAGATTGGGGTGCTCCTTCACAAGATGAACCACTGTCTCCCCGGCGAACTCGTAGTAGGCCTCATCCACCACCACCAGCAGCCCCATATCCAGCAGACCCAGTACTTGTTCCTGTGTGGCCAAGTTGCCGCTGGGATTGTTGGGAGAGGCCACGAATACAATTTTTACCCTCGGCCTCAATTTGCGCCTCACCGCAGCTAGGTCTATTTGAAAGTCATCGTCGCGGGGCACCTCCACCACCTCTCCGCCGCAGATGTGGGTGCTAAAAGGGTACATGCCGAAGGTGGGCGTAAGGTTAATCACCTGATCCCTCGGCTCCAGGAAGAGGCGTAGCAGCAGGTCTATAAGCTCGTCGCTACCGGCGCCAGCGACGATATGCTCTGCACCCAGCCCCACATAGCCCTCTAGGGCCTGCCGTAGCTGCCGCTGGTCGGGATCCGGATAGATATGGAAGAAGGGATAATCGGCCATGGCGCGAGCTACGCGAAGGGAAGGGCCATAGGGGTTCTCGTTGCCGTCCAGCTTGATGACCCCGTCCACCGTGTTGCCTGACTCCTGTGCTAGCACCTCTACAGGCACGATTGGCTGGTAGGGCTCCAGGGCGGCTAGGTGGGGACGCAGCATCTTCTCCCAGGTCAACTTCGGCCTTTACTCCTGAGCATTTTTTGTATGGCGGCGGCATGGGCGGTGAAGCCTTCGGCGCGGGCAAGCTCCTCTGCCGCTGCCGCAGTCGTCTCCATTATATTACTGTCGAGGGCCACCACGCTGGTCACCTTCAGGAAGGACTCCACCCCCAGGGGTGAGGAGAAGCGGGCGCTGCCCCCGGTGGGCAGCACATGGCTGGGGCCGGCTACATAGTCACCGAAGGCCTCCCCGCCTCGCAGGAATATGCACCCAGCATGGCGTACCCCGGTGGCGAACCCCTCGGCATCGGCCATCAACAGGGTGAGGTGCTCTGGGGCGTATGCGTTGACGAACTCAAGCGCCTGTGACAAGTCATCCAACTTGATAACAGCCCCTCGCCCCTCCAGCGATTGGCGAGCGATGTCTCGCCGCTCCAGGCCCTCAAGCTGGGCCTCCACCTTCTGGACCACCCCCTCAGCCATGGCTGAAGATGGGGTGAGGAAAAGAGCGGAGGCCATGGGATCATGCTCCGCTTGGGCTAGAATCTCGGCGGCACATAGGGCGGTGTCGGCAGTGCCATCAGCTACCACCACCGTTTCCGTAGGCCCGTAGAGGCCGTCTATATCCACTTGGCCGAATACCTCCCGTTTAGCCAGCATGACGAACAGGTTGCCGGGGCCGCACACCTTGTCCACGGCGGGCACAGAAGCGGTGCCGTAGGCTAGGGCGGCTATTGCCTGAGCGCCCCCCATGGCGAACACCCGATCTACCCCAGCCAGGGCGCAGGCCGCCAACACCAGCGGGACCACTCCCCCGGCCTGGGGCGGGGTGGACACCACCACCTCACCCACCCCAGCGATGCGCGCGGGGATGGCTGTCATTAGCACGGTGGAGGGGTATGCCGCCCTGCCGCCGGGCACATATATTCCCACTCGGTCAACCGGCATCACCCTCCGGCCCACCCCCTCATGCGGATCGAAGAAGTCCTCGGGGTGGCCTCTCTCATGGAAAGCCTGTATACGGTCCGCTGCTAGCCTCATGGCGGTGGCCAGGGCTGGAGGTGTGCCATCCAGGGCGGCCCTCATCTGGTCAGGGGGCACCTCCAACAGGGGCACCTCCACCCCATCCAGTTTCTGGGAGAACCCGGCAATCGCCTCATCCCCCCGCTCCCGTACCTCAGCGAGGATGAGCCTCACCGCCTCAAGGGGAGAAATTCCCCGGCCGAATACCTCCTCCAAACGTTGTGCCACATTAGGAGGAAGGGGAGGCATGTCCAAGGGGTTACGGCCCAGGAAGCGACGCTGTGCTTCCTCCAGTCCTATGATTCTCATGACAGGTAATCCTGCGCAACCCGAAGAGATGTCTGGAGTGCTTCTTGGCGAAAAGCAAACAGCGCCTCCGGTGGCACGTGCTCCAGCACCCGGGCCCGCTTGGCTGGGATATCGGACAGAAATCGCTCCACCTGGTCTTCTGTCAGGTTTCCATGTCGGTTAGCATAGTGACGCACAAACGTCGGGAAGCGGTCCCAGGTATGTGGGCGTACGGCAGCATCCATCACAAAGGTCTGCCAGCGCATCAAGCTGTTCTCATCAAACAGT
>JASLXN010000050.1 GCA_030740315.1 Dehalococcoidia bacterium
AGCAAGCAGCATCACCAACCGGTCGATGCCCACGCCCAAGCCGCCGGCGGGAGGCATGCCGTACTCCAGTGCGGTAAGGAAGTCCTCGTCGGCTACCTCGGCCTCCTCGTCACCCTCCTGGCGCATGCGAGCCTGCTCCTGTAGGCGCTCCCGCTGGTCCAACGGGTCATTGAGTTCGGTAAAGGCGTTGGCCACCTCCATGCCGCCGATAAAGCCCTCAAACCGCTCCACCAGGCGTGGGTTGTCCGTTCGGCGTTTGGCCAGCGGGGACATCTCCACGGGGTAGTCCAGCAGGAAGGTCGGCTGGGTGAGGGTGGGCTCGACGAAAGTGGAGAGGAGCTTGTCCACCAGTTTGCCAAAGGTGTGTACCTGCCAGTCCCCGGCGCCGTGCCCGGCGGCTTTGACGGCCGCAAGCAGTGAGGTGTAGTCCCGGTGCTCCTGAAAATCGACACCGGCATGCTCAAGAATAGCGTTCCGCAGGGTAATACGGCGCCATGGGGGGGACAGGTTGATGGTGCTGCCTTGGTGGGTTATCTGATCGGAGCCTGACACCTCGCGGGCTAGGTGTGCCATCATGCTCTCCACCATCTCCATCACTTGGTTGTAATCGGCGTAGGCCTGGTAGCTTTCTAGGGTGGTGAACTCCGGATTGTGCTTGGTGGAGATGCCCTCGTTGCGGAACACCCGGCCAATCTCATACACGCGCTCGAAGCCTCCGATAATCAGGCGCTTGAGATGGAGCTCGGTCGCGATACGTAGATAGAAGTCCTGACCAAGGGCGTTGTGATAGGTGACAAAAGGGGTAGCGGCGGCGCCGCCGGGTGTGCTCTGGAACACGGGGGTATCCATCTCCAGGAAACCCTGGGCCTCCATGAAGCGGCGTAGCGTCGACACTATCAGGCTGCGGGTCTTGAGTGTCTGGAGGCTGGATGGGTTGGCGATAAGGTCCAAGTAGCGCTGCCGGTAGCGAATTTCACTATCGGAGAGGCCGTGCCACTTCTCTGGCAGGGGCAGCAGGCACTTTGTCAGGAGGGTCAACTCGGCGGCCTCCACTGTGGCCTCCCTCGTGCGGGTACGCATGAGGCTCCCTTGAACCCCGATGATGTCGCCGATATCCAACTCGGCGAATACTTCTTTGTCCAGCGGGGTTAGCTGGGGGAGGCGCACCAGGACCTGTATCCGGCCGCTGCCGTCACGCAGGTCCAGGAAGGCCGCCTTGCCCATGGTGCGCAGTGACATTACCCGACCGGCTACTGTCACGGGGGAAAGTCCATCTGCACCCCGGGCCTCGCGGGACTCCAATAGCGCAATAGCCTGGGCGGAGGTATGGGAGCGGTTAAAAGAATGGGGGTAAGGCTCCACGCCCTGGGAACGCAAGCGGTTGAGTTTCTCCAACCGCTGCTGGGTGAGGCCCTCCAGAGGCATGGCTACCGGACTTTGGTGATGCGCAGGTGCAGGTTGCCGCCGGGGGCTTTTACTCCCACCTTGTCCCCTGCTTTCTTGCCCAGCAGGGCCTGGCCCACTGGGGACTGATTGGAAATCGTTCCCTCCAAGGGGTTGGCCTCGGCGCTGCCCACAATGGTGAACTCCAGCGTCTTGTCGTCTTGGTCTATCACGCTTACTGTAGAACCCATCTCCACACGGGAGGCCTTTTCACGATGGGAAATGACTACGGCGTTCTTGAGGATGTCCTCCAACTCCAAGATATGCCCTTCCACGAAGGCCTGCTCGTTCTTGGCCTCCTCATAGTCGGCGTTGTGGTCGGTGCCACCCGTCTCCTTGGCGCGCTTTATCTTCTCGGCCACCTCAGCACGGCGCACGGTCTGCAACTGGTGCAGTTCAGCCTCCAGCTTGGACAAGCCTTCTTGTGTCAGGTCATATTGTTTTTGCATGGCCTCTGCCCTCCGTGTATAGCCTCCCGCTATCAAGAAAAGTTTCGAAATCGTGAGCGGTGACCCCCGGAGCTTCCCAAATCATGTAACAAAACAGACTGGGAACCGACAGGCCCCTCAGTCTTCGTCACATTATAACCCAGCGCCGGTGCCTTGTAAAGAGAATCATATGGTTTTGGACGGCCGGAGTAGTGATATTCACAAGGGCAACCGGCTCCATCGGCGAAGGCCCAGGTGGGCGAGGTCCCGGCCAAAGACTAGGGCCAAGAGCCAGTTCAGGGCTACCCTTGTCCGGGTGTAGCGTCTTGGGGCCAGAAACAGGTATTCCAGGAGCTACAGCACCTTGGCGGGCGACCCGTACAGACGGATGAGGGGGAGCTTTACCGGCGCCAAGTGGGAACCCATGGATACCAGATCTGCCGCTAACGGGGTCTTGAAGGCTCTCTTATCACCCTCCGTAGGGCCAGCCACGATATTCCTGGAGACGATGCGAGGCTGGCGCACGGCAGTATGGGCACAGGCGGGCAGGCTGTGGCCGGCCCTGACTTCCACAAAAGACGCGTTGTCCCCCAGGGCACACATCCCGGGCTACGCGGCAACCTACAGTTGGTGGTCTACCCTTATCCGTATCCGTCCCCTGTCATAATTCACGAGGCAGGCCTACCACCACTGGGCTGGCCCTTATCCCCGCGGTTCAGATAAGGGCTCAGGTGGGAACTACTTTATCATGGTTTATCTCCGCTCCCTCCGGCAGGAGGCGTGTAACCTGGGAGTCCAGAAACACCTCTATCCCTTTCCGGGTAAGGGTCTTCAGCGTATAGGGGGCCAAGCGTGGGCCCATCTCCTCCAGGAGATGGGCCTCGTCCTGAATCAGCAGGAAACACACCTGGGAGGGCGATACCGGATAGTTCTTGACAATGGAGCAGATGGCAAAATCCCGGAGTTAGACAATGAGGCGCACCCCGGTGGGCCCCCCGCCTATTACTGTGAAGGTTAGCCTTACCGGCTGGTCAAGCCCACGGGTGGCGGCCTCTTCAAACAAACCGAGGAGGTGAAATCCTTCTCTTCCAATGAGGCACCATCGTGGCGCGGCTGGGGCATACGATGATTTGCTCGCCCCACTTTTGTAACGGTTGCCGCTATGCTAAATTGGTTGGGGATGAAAACGCATGAGGCCCAACTTGTCCTGCGCAACGCCTGCGTGATTACTCTGGAACCCGCCCGCCCTCACGCCGGGGCGGTGGCTATCCGGGAAGGGCGTATCATTGCCGTGGGTGATGCGCCCGTTGTGGAGGCGGTCACCGGCTCCGGCACCCGCACCCTGGACCTGGCCGGGGCCACGGTGGTGCCTGGCTTCAACGATGCCCACTGCCACCTGTTGGGCCTGGTGCAGGGCCTCCTCAGCGTGGATGTGTCCTCCGCCGGCTCCATCCCCGAGCTTCAGGGGCTACTCCGCAGGTGGGCGGAGATGGTGGTGCCAGGGCAGTGGATTGTGGCCACCGGCTATGATGACTACCAGCTAAAGGAGGGACGCCACCCCCACCGCCGCGACCTGGATCAGGCCGCCCCCGTTCACCCGGTGCGCCTCCTGCACCGTACCGGCCACGCCTGGGTGCTGAACTCGGCAGCTCTGGACCGGATGAACATCCGAATTGATACCGAGGAGCCATCCGGCGGGCTTATGGAGCGGGATATGGACACTGGTGAGCCCAACGGCGTCCTCTTCGGCATGGCTGATTTCCTGCGTGAGAGGCTGCCCCCCTTGGGCGAGGCCGAGCTTCGGGAGGGAGTCCGGCGTGCCAGTAATGCCTTCCTGGGAGCAGGCATCACCTCCATCCAGGATACGTCTCAGGCCAGCGGCCTGGAGCAGTGGCGCCTCTTCCAAGGACTCAAAAGTGACGGGATCTTTGCGCCTAGGCTCAGCATGATGGTCGGCTTTACCTCACTGGATCTTCTGGCGCAAGAGGCCCACGCCACCGTTTCGCTGGAGGCCGATACCCCGCACCTTTGGGGGGTGAAGATTGTCCTGGATGAGGCCACCGGCCGCCTTAATCCTTCCTCTGAGGAGCTGAAGTTCCAGGTGGCCCGTGTACATGCATTGGGCATACCGGTAGCCATCCATGCGGTGGAGCGGGAGGCGGTTGAGGCGGTGGCCTCAGTGCTGGAGCATGTGTTGCAGGCGTACCCCCGGCCTCACCAACACCGAATAGAGCACTGCGCCGAGTGCCCCCCACCTCTTCAGCAGCGGCTGGCCCGTCTAGGGGTAACTGTGGTCACACAGCCGCCCTTCATCTACTACCGGGGGGACAAGTACCTGTCCCATGCATCCCCAGAGGTGTTGCCCTATCTCTACCCCACTGGCTCCCTGCTACGGGCGGGCTTGCGGGTGGCGGGAAGTTCGGATGCACCTGTGGTGCCCTTCAGTCCTCTCACCGGCATTTGCGCTGCCGTCACGCGCCGTACGGAGAGTGGAGGGGTGGTGGCCCCGGGGGAGGCCGTAACACCGGAGCAAGCCTTGGCCCTTTACACCACGGGTGCCGCTCACGCCGCGGGGGAGAGGGAGAGGAAGGGGAGCATCTCACCGGGCAAGCTGGCCGACCTCACGGTGCTCAGCGCCGACCCTACCGCCGTCCCCCCGGAGGAGATTGGAGACATACGGGTCACCATGACTATCTTGGGCGGCAAGGTGACCTAAAATTAGGTGAGAGGGATCACCTAAAGAGGCGGGGCCGCTGTGCCGACTTACAGGAATACGGTAATATTACGTGTAAGCCTGTTTACAGAAGACGGCATAGCACCCACTATCTCTTGGAAGACCTCCTCAGCGCCGGCTACATTTTTTATCAGCCCAGCTACCTGTCCACAGCATATCTCGGAGCCTTCAGCATCACCCCCAGCTTGCGCATGGAACTGGGAATGCTCGTTCAGATACCCGCGTAGCTCTTCAGGGGAAGCGGCAGCGGCGTTCATCTCCAGATACTTCTCCGTGAACCGGTTCTTCAGGTCTCTGGCGAGCATCATGTCTTTAGGCAGACTCGTGGTGCAGGTGTCGTCTCCGCCGACCACAGCCTCTTTCACGGAGGGATGGGAGTTGGACTCACGGGTGACCATAAAGCGAGTTCCCATGTAAACACCATCAGCGCCCAGGGCCATGGCTGCCAACAGTCCCCGAGCATCACATATTCCGCCTCCAGCTACGACGGGTATTGTCACGGCATCGGCCACCATTGGGATAAGGGTGAAGGTGGTAAGCTCTGTGAAACCCTTGTGACCTCCGGATTCAAATCCCTCGCAGATTACTCCATCCACACCCACTTCAGCCGCCTTTTTTGCATGCCTTGCGGTAGAGACGGCATGGAGGACGGTTATTCCTGCATCTTTCAGCGCCGTGGTGTAAACATCTGGGCCTCCCACCGAAACAACGGCCACCTGGACCCCCTCCTCTATGGCCACCTCCACACACCTCTGGGAGTACTGCCGGCCGGAGCCGACCCCTACGGCGATGTTTACTGCGAAGGGCTTCGTGGTGAGACTTCTTGCCTCCCTTATCTGGTTGCGCAACCTCTCGCCTGTAAGTCCCACATCCGTTTCAATGGCCGTAGCCCCCGCGTTTGGGCCTAGGGTGCCCATCCCGCCTGCGTTGGATACTGCGGCCACCAGCGCCGCGCCGCTTACCCAGTTCATGGGTGCCTGAACAACGGGGTAGCGGATGCGTAGAAGCTCACAGAGGCGATTGTTTTCCATATCACTCCCTTCTTGATATAGTCCGTATATCGCTATGGCCGACGGGCTGGGCGAGGCCCGGCATTGCCAGTATAGTATACTGACACGGTGTTCAGATAGCCAAAAGCAGCAACGAGGGGTTTCATGCAAATACAGCTTCATCATACACATATCTTCGCTTCGGACATGGAGGCTACACTCGGATTCTGGCGGGATATGATTGGTGCCAGAGTCCTGTTCGATATGGAGATAGCCGGTGCCCGCAATGTGATGATAGCCATCGGCCCCGGCAAGTTAAATATTTACGACCAGCCTCCTCGTGAGGGCAGGTGTGGTGCCTTTCACCACATTGGCATCCAGACGGACGACCTGGAAGCTCTCACAGAGCACATGAGAGGCAAAGGATTCAGGTTCCAGGGGCGGATAAGGGAGCACGGCTCCCTGAGATACATCATGGCGATGGCGCCTGACGATATCTTGGTGGAGATATTCCAGGCAGTCTCAGAGAATGCCTCACCGGAGAGACGGGGATCTTTAAAACGGGCCTTTGCCTTCGATGACACGGATTAAGGCGGTGTGGCTGAGCCCTTTCTTGGCCCACCTACCCGCCCAGTTAGATTAGCTGGGGGGCGCACCCAGCGCTCCAGGGGCCCGTTGCTGTAGGGGCGCTGCTTGCTGCGCCCTGGGGCAGGGCTTGCCTTGCCCTTACATGGGAAATTATAAGAGCGGTTTCTCCATCTGGTGCATCGAAAGAGGGTAAGGGTGGAAGTGTTCCGCACGGGGTGGGCTCGTTCGGGCCAATCCGTAAGAGAGGGTGCGAGGGTGTCGCCCCCGAAGAATAATACCTGACGGGAGGGTGGGAAAGGCGATGCCCGCCAAACGGCCTGAGACAGCCTGTATGGTAGCATCAAAAAGGCCCGCCCGATTCATCGGGCGGGCCTAGGGTCTGCCGAACTAGGCCGAGATCAGGCGGCGGTACGCTGGGCCTTGCGCTCTATGCACACCCCCACGAAGTGCTCCATCCGCTCCTGGAAGTCCCTCATGTCAAAGGTGCTGGTGTCCAAGTTGCGGCCCTCTACGAACAGGTTGGGGATACCTAACTCCGCCTCCACCCTGTCCTGCACAACCTTGCGGGTGAGCACGGCCGCCACGCAGCCCCACTGCTCGAAATTTACTATGCCGTCCACATTCAGCTCCTTGCAGAAGTAGATGGTGTCATCCACCCAGCGGTTGGCCAGCCCCGCCCAGGAGTTCATGGTGAGCGTACGGGCCTGATCCTCCAGGGGGGTCAGCATCCGGCCGTACTCGTTTTCGTCGCCGAAGTAGCCCCTAGTGCCAAAGAAGCGGGCTGCCCCGCCCACCTGGAAATGGACCACTGAGGCCCCTTGGTTCTCCAACAACTTGAAGACATCGGCGAAGTATGGTGCGGTAATGGTCCACATGATGCGTACCTTTTCCTCCTTCACCACGCCTTGGCCCCGCTCCACCCGCTCCCCAATCTCGTCCCGTAGCGTACGGTAGTAGTCCACCACCTTCTGTGGGTTGGGGAACTGGCTGGGATTGCGGGGGAGTCGGAACACATCCTGCCCCGAGAGGGGGCACGGGGAGCGCTTGCGCAACTCGTAGATGTCCCGCAGGTAATCGCACGCCTCTTTGTCCATGGCGGTCAGCTCCACCATGCGGTCCTCGTTGTACTTGATGCCGAGCACCCGGCTCTCGGCGAACTCCACCCACTCCCCCAACTGGTCCGTGGTGTATGAGAGCAGCCTCTCGCTGGCCTCGTCATGCACGGCATCAATGTCTATGCAAAAGTGGTGAGGAGAGTAGTACTGGCCGATGGTGTGTCCCATGAGCATTATGGGGTCGCAGGCCTGGTTGACGGCGATGGTCATGGCCGGCACCGGCACATCCTGGGCCAGCACCATGCCCACGCCGATGATGGTGCGGTCACAGTGGTGGTCCGGGTAGCCTTTGGTCCGTAGGATATCAAAGTACTTGTCGGCGTTGGTCACCCGGTCGGCCTCGTTCTGGATGGGGAGATAGTTGAACCCCATGGAAGTGATGAGGGCTGGGATATTGGGGCCAAAGCAGAAGGGCTTACCCTCTTTCCACGCCTCAAGCTCATGCGCCCGTAGCTCCATCTCTAACTCGTAGAGCATAGCGGTGGCCTTGAGTTTGGTGGGGTCCGGGTTCTCCCTTATCTTTTTGACCCGACGCTCCATCTTGGCGTATTCGGCTTCTATGTAGTTCATCTTTCTCCTCTTTCGGGCATAGCACCCCGCTCTAAGATTCCGGCTCCACCATCTCCAGGAAGGCCTGTACACGGTTCCGTATCTGCCCCATATTGCTGGATATATATTCCCGTTCCAGGCTTATGGCTTGGATACCGGCCTGCTTTATGCGGTCCAGGAAATAGGGGCGGCGCATCTCACGGGAACGGGAGTAGCGTTGTGCAAGCTCGATTACACCGTGAATATTGTACTCCTTCACCCACTGCGCTGTCTGCTCTATTTGGGCATCCCAGGCCACCATGCGGGCGGGGCCGGGCTGACCCAGATAGCGGTGGGCTATGTTCCACTGAGGGTCACGGCCGTCCAACTCCACTAGGCCTGAGTAATAGCGGCTGCCAGTGTCGAAGTCGTCCATGGCCACCACGCAGCCGGCGTCTTCGATTACCTCCACATAGGCGGGATTGTCGGCGAAATCGCTGGACACCAGAATGCGGGTGGTCGGGTAGGAAAGCTTGGCCTGTCTTACCCTGATATATGGGAGGAGATCTGATAGCTCCTGGTTGAACCGGTCCACGGGCATCAGAGTGCCGGCTGTAGTGAGTCCCACCATCTCGGCACCGCTTAAGGGTGGCGATTCCTGTTTGCGCATCTCATATACCTCAAGCATGAGGGAGCGCCGCCGGTTGCACACCTCAACGGCCCAGGCTAGGTCTGAATCTGTTATCTTTTTACCGGAAAGGCCCTCCACCGCAGTCACGAACTCGGATATCTCACCGGCGTAGTACTTGATGGTCTGATTTGAGGCGCAGTGGGGAAGATGCAGGATATGGGTGAAGTCGGTTTTGCCCAGGTGTCGCCACACATCCCACAGGCGGGTGATGTCCTGCTCCCAAGTGGTGGCCACAACCCCGTCTAGGAAGTCCATATCGTTGTCCAGCAGGGACTGTAGCACATGGTTGCAGTACCCGCAGCTATTGGCGGAGCGAATTACCAGGGCATCGTCTATCTTATCGGACCAAGTGCCACTTACCCGCCACGGCATGATTCCGGCCGCCACCAGCACCTCCACTGGGACATAGGTGCAGGCAATGCCCACTACCCTGCCGCC
>JASLXN010000051.1 GCA_030740315.1 Dehalococcoidia bacterium
AGCCGGATTAGGCGATCTAGGATAGCGGCAAATAGGTCTCTGGACTTGGCCACTTCAGCCAGATGGAAAACGACTCGCCATGGCGTGAAGAAAGCCGTGTTCCTCCAGATACTCGTAGACTTCCGGTTGGGCAAAGGCGGCATCTGCCCGGAAGTAGCGGCGCATCCCAGTCCTCTCAATAGCGGGCCGCAATAGGCGCCAGTACCTGCCGCCAGCCATGGACGCTATGCACATTCCCCAGCCTCAGCATTGCCCCCTCGCAGTCCCCAAACTGGTTGAAGCAGAACAGGGGGTGATAGAAGACACAGCCGAAGTGGCCGTTGTAGGCGGCTTCCTCCTGATCTCCATATGCCGGGCTCTCTGAGCTGTCCATGTTCAGGATGATTCTTTGGTGGCAGGTCCGAACCATGGCCCGGTCTATCCATGCAGCGTTCAGTTGTCTCAGCCCCCTCAGATTCTCTTCGGCAACAAGGATCTCGGTCTCAAACCGGCTCAGGGTGTTGGTGCTGGCCGCCTGCTTCTCCAGGGCGCGGCGGCCGACCACAGCTTGCATAGCGGGATCCTTGCATCGTTGGTGTCCTCGTATCCCGCCAGACGACCATACACCGACTGCCGCAATAGCAGCACCAACTCATGCTGTGCATTCCGGCCACCTCGGGTCTCCCGCAGACAGGTCGGTGCCGCCTCTGTCAACCCCAGTGCTCCATCCCGTTCACCGCAGGCCACCAGTCCCGCGTCCGAGGTGATCCTGGCGCTGTGGAACTCCAGCCTCAGCCGTCTATCGAATTGAAGCTTCAGTGCCTCCCGGGTATTCTCACCCATTGAGTTCCTCCGGCCAGCCCCCTCTACTGAATCTGGACAGAGAGGCTTTTAAATCTATTGTACGGCGAATGGCTTAGGCCTATTGATTCAAGTGTCTGACGAAGCGGGAGATTAGGAACCCAGAAAGAATCACCCTCAAGAACGGCCGTTCGGCTACCCGGGGTACCTGCCCCAACTGCGGAACCAAAATCTTCCGCATCGGTGGTTAGGGAGGGTACAAAGTGTCTGGTGGCTGGTCTTGTAGGAGCTGTCAGTTTTGGCTGAGGGCTAATGTGGTAGCCTCAGTTTCTGGCGGCGGGTGGATTCATAGGCGCAGTTAGCTTATCGGCGTGGCTGAGTACAATGTTTATGGTGCCCTCTCCCCGGGAGGCGGTGCCGGTGTCCAGAAGCAACGGCTCACGCAGGACATGGCGCAGACGGGCATATATCGCCTACCTCATCCCCCTGGAGGATGTGGCCGAGTTCGTACTACAGGGGGATGAACACCGCTCTGACCAGGGGCTGCTGCCGCCGAATGACGAGGCCGGCCACAGATGCTTGGCCCACTTCTTGAAGCTCAGGCACATCCCGGCTGGTGACCACCTGTTCCCCCAGCCCTTTTCTCAAGTAGGCCATCACGTGTCCGGATGGGTGCAGCCCCACGGTGCGGTATTCCCCCTCCATAAACTCCCTTGGAGTGGAGTCAGGTCGGCAAGAGTGAAGTGAAGACTCTGTTTATTGAACCGGGTAGTCTCTGGGAGAATGGGCATGTAGAATCGTTCAACAGCGAACTCAGGGATGAGTTGCTCATCGGTGAAATCTTCACTTCCGTGACCGAAGCGCAGATTGTTATTGAGCAGTGGCGCAGAGAATACAATGAGATTCGGCCTGACAGTGCCCTCGAATACCATCTGCCAGCACCTCAGGCCAGGATGGCTTCATCTTTGACTTAACAAGTATGTCCTTTTAGGGGCCTTGCCACTTACCCCGCAACAGTAACTGCTACAATGCCAACGGCGAGGGGAGGATATGTCACTAATTTGCTGAACAAGTACAGGAGATTGACAACCGGGTACTGTGGACATTAATATTTGGGCGGCCCTGAAGATATGCGCCATCGCCCAGGCCATCTGTGTCTCTGCTGAGGACGCCCATGAGGCCATACAGACCTTCCAGGGGGAGGGAAAACCGGTTTACTAGGGCAAATAGTCATGCCAGGAAGGGGTGAAGCCATGGGCTTCAGCAACGAAAGGTTCGTGGGAATGTACCGCAGCCTCCTGCTGCTGCGGAAGTTAGAGGAGAAGGCTGTCGAGATGACCATGACCGGGCAGCTATGGGGCTGGCTCCACTCGTACTTGGGGCAGGAAGCGGTAGCTGTGGGAGTATGTGCGCACCTCCGCAACGACGATTTCGTAGCCTCCACACACCGGGGCCGGGGCCACTTCTTGGCTAAGGGACTTGACCCCAAGCGGATGCTAGCTGAGGTACTGAGCCGCCAGGACGGTGTATGCGGCGGCAAGGGCGGCGAGATCCATATTGCCGACTGGGAAAGGGGCATCATTGGCTCCACGGGCATCGTCGGTGGCATCCTGTCCACTGCTACTGGTGTAGCCTTCGCCTGTCAGTACCAGGGCACCGACCAGGTGGTGACCTGCTTCTTCGGCGATGGTGCCTCCAACCAGGGCAGCTTCCACGAGTCCCTCAACCTGGCCTCAGTGTGGCAACTACCCGTCCTCTTCGTGTGCGAAAACAACGGCTACGGGGAGTTCACCCGCCAGCAGGACTCCATGCGGGTGACCGATATAGCCATAAGAGCCCAGGCCTATGATATCCCCGGGGTGGTGGTTGACGGGGACAATGTGCTGACAGTCTCCGCGGCCACCGAGGAGGCCGTGGCCCGGGCCCGCTCTGGCGCTGGCCCCACCCTGTTAGAGTGTAAGACTCACCGCTGGCTGGGCCACTATACCGGAGACCCACAGGGCTACCGCTCCAAGGAGGAGATGGAGGAGTGCCGCCGCACCGACCCCATCCCCCGTTTCCAGAACCACCTCATGGAGAAGGGCTTGCTCACCGAAGAGGCCGCCCAACAGATAGAAGAAGATGTGGACAGGGAGGTGGCGGCGGCGGTGGAGTTCGCCCTCGACAGCCCTATGCCGCTCCCGGAGACGGCTCTGACCGATGTCTACAGTAAGGCACCCTGAACCCCAAAAGGGCGATGCACTGAGGTTGACGAAGGAAGGTGGTGCTATGAAAGACTCTCGCTACATCCGTGCTATTGGCGAAGGCTTGGCCGAGGAGTTGGACCGGGACGACCGGGTGTTTATGCTGGGTGAAGATCTGGTAGATGCGGGGCCTTTCAGCGTCACCCGTGGCTTGGCGGAGCGCTTCGGCACCCGCCGCATACGGAACACCCCCATCTCCGAGTCGGCCTTTCTAGGACTGGCCGTGGGCGCGGCCATCGCCGGACTGCGGCCTATAGTGGAAGTTATGACCATGGACTTATTCACCGTGTGCATGGACCCCTTGGTGAACCACGCCGCCAAAATGCGCTACATGTTCGGTGGCCAGTACAGCGTGCCCCTAGTGGTGCTCACCGCTACCGGGGCCGGAGTCGGGGCTGGGCCTCATCACTCCCAGTCGCTGGAGGCGTGGTTCGCCCATGTCCCAGGTCTCAAAGTGGTTATGCCCTCCACCCCTTACGATGCCAAGGGCCTACTCAAGGCTGCCATCCGAGATGACGACCCCATCATCTACGCTTGGCATAAGGGCTTGCTGAGCCGAATGGGGCAGGTGCCTGAGGAGGAGTACACTGTGCCTATCGGCGTGGCGGATGTCAAGCGGGAGGGCAGCGACGTCACCATCGTGGCTACCGGCCTCATGGTGCACCAGGCACTCTCCGCCGCCGACGGGATGGAGGAGGCGGGCATCAGCGCTGAGGTGGTGGACCCCCGCACCATAAGCCCCTTGGACACGGCAACCATCGTGGCCTCGGTGAAAAAGACAGGGCGGTTGGTGGTGGTCCACGAGGCGGTGAAGGACTTCGGCATCGGCGCCGAGGTGGCCGCTGTCGTGGCCGAAGAGGCCTTTGACTACTTGGATGCCCCCATCAAGCGTATCGGGCTGCCCTTCACTCCCATTCCTTTCTCTCGTAACTTGGAGAATGCCCTGCTGCCCACCGCCGACCACATAGCCAGGGCAGCACGGGAGGCCTGTGGCGTGCCCGTGGAGCAGTAGCCCTTGCCAGTGGCGCTCACCATACCCAAGCTCGGCCTGACCATGACCGAGGCCAAGGTGGTGGAGTGGCGCAAAGTCCAGGGAGACAGGGTGGAGAAGGGGGAGGTCATCTACGTCATAGAGACCGAGAAGGTGGTGTTTGAGGTAGAGTCCACCTAGCCGGGCGTCCTAGGCAGGATAGATGCGCTAGTGGAGAGCACCGTACCAGGGGGGGGCGGTGGTGGGCTACCTGCTCCTGCCGGGGGAGGCAGCGGCCGACCTGCCTACTGCCCAACCGGAAACGTTCATGTTGTTCATGTTGACAGAGATAGGTTGGGCGTGTAGACTTTTCATTGCCGGGAACGGAGTCCTCATTATTAGGAGGGTATATCAGTCACAGAGATAGGGCCACGGAGGTAGGGCGATGAAGGAAAAAGTCAAGGTGTCTCTGGTTCAGTTCGCCCCCGAGTGGCTTGAGAGGGAAGCAAACACAGCGAGGATGCAGGCTATTGCTGAGGAGCAAGCCCAAAAAGGCGCCGAACTTGTCGTTTTCCCCGAACTGGCCAACCTCGGCTACATAACTCCGGTCTGGCAGGGCGAGCCTCCCAGCTTCGGGCCCGGGGTCAGTGCTATTGACTTTGCCTTAAAATATATCAAGGGTGCCGAGCCCATCCCCGGACCTACTACTCAGGCTCTGGAGAGCGTGGCGAAGAGGTACCGGGTTCATATCATAGTGGGGATGGCCCAGCGCCATCCCGTTATCAGCGGAATGCTCTACAATTCGGCGGCCCTTATCGGCCCCCAGGGGGTCATTGGTGTTCACCACAAGATGCACCTCCCCATCAACGAAAAGCACTATTTCTATCCTGGCAGCACCGCCGAGGTCTATCCTACCGAGTTGGGCAATATTGGACTCATGGTATGCTACGACGCCTCTTTTCCTGAGCTCCCCCGCTTGCTGGCACTGAAAGGAGCGGAAATCCTATGCTCCGTTCATGCCACCCCCAAGGGCGCCGTAGGCAAAGTTTTGGGCGACCTGGAACCCCACAAGCACCGGGCCATCGTCCGGGCCCAGGAAAACGCGGCCTACTACATCTCGTGCAACCGGGCAGGCATTGAGGGGGCCACCGAATGGCTGGGTCACAGCGCCATGGCCTCCCCCAATGGCGTGGTGCTGGCTTTCTCCGAGACCGAGGATGAAGATGTTCTTACTGCCGAGTTGGAGAACGATCAAATCCTGCGCTACCGGGCCACATCGCCCATTTTCCGGGACAGGAGGCCGGATATGTATACTCCCCTTCTTCAGCCGCTATCCGAGCCGTACCGGGTTCCAGTGGAGGGTAAGGGAGGGGTGGAAGCTATGGCAACTCCCTGGGTAGCTCCGGATTGAAAGAGAATAGAATAAGGACAGGAGGTAAACTATGAAAGACATTAACAGGAAGGCAATATGGCTGATGCTGATGGTAGCAGTCCTGTTGCTACCCCTTATCGCTGCGGCCTGTGGCGGGGAAGCTACACCGGCGCCAGCTCCCGCGCCAGTTCCCGCGCCCGCAGCAGCCCCCACCCCAGCGCCCCAGAAGATAACACTTAAGGCAGCCCACTTCGTGCCCGAGAGCCACCCCGTCCATCCAGCCTTTATTCACTTCGCCGAGGGGGTGAAGGAGCGCAGTAAGGGGCAAGTGGAGATAGAAATCTTTCCCACTGGCACCCTGCTCAAGGGCCGGGAGATGTTGGAGGGGGTACGGAGGGGGGTAGTTGACATGTCTCTTGTTACCTCTGCCTACTTCCAGGGGGACTTCCCCTTCACCGCCGATGCTGGCGTACTCCCCTTCGGTTGGACTTGGGACACCATGGATCAAGTGAGCGATGCCCTGAGACCCATATTCACCGCTGAGCTCAGCCTACACAATGCCAAGAACCTGTACCTCCTCCCCACTAACATCGAGTGGTACATGGCCAAGCGTATGGATCCCAACAATCCCGATTGGAGCGGGATGACGCTGAGGAGCGCCGGGGGCACCTTCGATAGAGTAGTAGAGACCTTCGGGGGTACGCCAGCCTCTATGCCCTCTGGGGAAATCGCCATGGCCGTCCGCACCGGTGTCATAGAGGCCTTCATGACTTCATTAGGGAGCTACGCTGGCCGAGACATGTGGAAGGACGCCCCATATATATATGACACCCAGATGCTGCTAAATCTCGCCGCGGGCTGGGCTGTTAACCAGGATACATGGGATAGCCTGTCACCGGATTTACAGCAGATTTTCTTAGAGGAGGCCAAGGAGGCCGAGCGGGTCCAGGTGCAACTGAGCCGGGAGGCGGACGATGTGATTTTGGAGCAGGCCCGGCAGAAGATGGCCGCCGGCGAGGCAGTGGAGCTCATCACCCTTACCCCAGAGCAGCGCCAGATATGGAAAAACAAGCTGCAGCCGGTGTGGGATGGCTTCTTGAAGAAGCACGGACAGCGAGGCCAACTATGGGTAGATACGGTAAACAAAATCTCCGGCACTAATTAGACCGGACCTTAGGGTGATCTGTACGGTCGCCCGGAGGCATTGAGCCGGCCGAATAAAAAGCGAGGAAGGGAGCGGCCAGCCTCCTTCCTCGCTGTCTGTTAAATGGGAGTTGAAGGGACGTTGTGAAAGCAGTTAATAAGGCTGTCCGTATCATTGAACGTGTCAACGATGCGACTGGTTTCGCCACTGGGGTAATAATCGTGGCCATGTTCGCCGCCGTTACCTACTCAGTCTTCTTGAGATATGTTATAGAGGCACCCACAAGGTGGGTGGTAGATGTGGGGGAGATGATGCTGCTGCCCTTGGTATACTTGCCCCTGGCCTACATCCAGAAGGAGGGGGGCCACGTGACCATAGACCTGGTGGTAACCCAGATTCATGGCCGGGCTCGAGCCGCTACCAATGTTTTTGTTTCCCTGCTGGGTGTGTTCTTTGCCATCCTTATCGTCTGGCAGGGCGGGCTTACTTGGTGGAGCTTCTACCAGAGAGGCAAGCTGTCCATGATAGCCGCGCTTCCCGAACATCCCGCTACCTTCTTCATCCCTCTAGGCGGGGTTTTTTTCGGCCTCCAGTTCCTCATCCAGTTGGGGCGCAACATAGTAGCCTTCAGAAGAGGTGAAGAAGGGGGCTTTGCCTCCTAAGATATGATTGATTTGGAGTGGTATGTAGCCCTCTTCTTCATTATTCTGGGCCTGTTCTTCTTTTTTGCTGCAGGGCTGCCCATTGCCCTGGGCATGGGGCTGGTGGGCTTTTTCGGTCTCTTCTTACTCGCTAGCCCCCATATTGCCCTAGAGACGTTCGGAATGATGCTGTATACGGCGCCGGTGAATTTCCTGTTGCTGGCCGTTCCGCTATTCGTCCTAATGGCCCAGATAATTATATTTACCGGCATTGCTTCCGACCTCTACGATTCCATGGAGAAACTTTTTGCCGGCTTCCGTGCAGGGCTGGCCCTGGCCAGTATCGGCGCCGGCACTGCCTTCGCCGCCGTCACTGGCTCCGGCACAGCCAACAGTGCCACCATCGGCCCGGTGGCCATGCGGGAGATGATAACCAGAGGCTATGACAAGAAACTGGCCGCCGGTAGCGTCGCCGCTGCCGGGGGGCTGGCTGCCATCATCCCTCCTAGCATCCTGTTCATTCTCTATGGCTATATTGCTGAGGTATCTGTGGCCAAGCTGTTCATGGCCGGCCTGATTCCAGGACTTATAATGGCTGCGGGCTATAGCGCCTATGTAATACTGCTTGTGAAACTCAAGCCCTCTGTAGCCCCTCCTCTACCGGAACCCGTGGGTCTGAAGGAGAGGCTTTCGCCTTTGATCAAGATTTGGCCCGTTGTGCTGTTGGCCGCCCTCATCCTGGGCTCCATGTATGGGGGTGTCACCACCCCCACCGAGGCCGCCGCTGTGGGGGTGCTGGGGGCGCTTATCCTGTCCTTCATTTACCGGAAGTTCACCCTGGAGAAGTTCTACGAGGCAATAAAGGCTACAGCCAAGACCACAAGCTTCGTCCTGCTCATCGTGGTGACCGCCCTTATGTTCGGCTTCCTGATGAGCTTCCTGCGCATCCCGTGGCGCTTCACCGAGGCGGCGGTCGCCAATGAATTCTCCCCCTTGTTGCTGTTACTTTCAGCCGTCATGGGAATGCTGCTGCTGAGCACCGTCATGAGCGGCGCCCCTCTCATATTGGTGATAGTGCCCATTGTGTTGCCGGCCATGCTACAGGCAGGGTACGATCCCATATGGCTGGGGGTTGTGCTGGGCATAGTTGTGCAGATGGGCGAGACCACTCCCCCGGTGGGCATGATCCTATTTGTAATCACTGGGGTAGGCAAACCCTATGGTGTGACCTTTTGGGATGCGACTGCCGGGGCTGTGCCCTTCCTGCTGGCGGATTTACTGGCGGTTGCACTGGTCATCGCCTTCCCCGTCCTCGCCATGTGGATACCCAACACCATGGGCTGAGGGGATTTCCCTCCCCCCGGATTTCCCGTGTCAAACTGTCGTAAAGGAAGGTCTCTCCATTACCATAGTTTAGCGATTTGTGTATCCACCTCTGCAGTATAACCGGAGAAAGGAGAGAATGAGATTCAAGGACAAGGTAGTCATCGTATCCGGTGGTGGTTCCATTGGCCCATCTATGAGCAACGGTAGAGCCAGTTGTATCAAATTCGCCCAAG
>JASLXN010000052.1 GCA_030740315.1 Dehalococcoidia bacterium
TCAATGAATTCGTGGAAAAGACGCAAATCCCGGTGTTGACGACTCCCAAGGCGAAGGGCATCGTCTCGGAGTCGCATCCCTTGTTTCTCGCCACGGCGGGCGGAATGGCCGCAGACGAGGTGGTCCTGGAGCTTATGGAGAAGGCGGACCTCCTGGTGGGGATCGGCTTTGACCCCGTTGAGTCCGACAAGATGTGGCACCGGCAAAAGAAGCTGCTCTCCATTGCAAATGCATCCATTGCGGAGGGCGATTACGCCCCGGCGCTGCAGCTTGTTGGCGATGTTAAGGTTATCCTGGGTCAGATTCTCGCCTCCTACTCTCCGAACCACTCCTGGAAAGAGGCTGAGCACAGAGACTTCAAGAGCCGGATGAGAGCAAAGTTACAGCCTTCAGCTTCCGCTTCCTCGAAGGGGCTGTCTCCTTACCACCTGACCCTTAAATTACGCCAAATCCTCTCGCCGAGCGCCGTTCTGACCACTGATGTAGGTGCTCATAAGCTTCTCCTGGGGCAGCTATGGGAGGCCTATGAGCCGCTCACCTTTTTCATGTCCAACGGTCTCTCCTCCATGGGCTATGGCTTTCCGGCGGCCATGGCGGCCCGGCTGCAATTTCCCGACCGAGAGGTGGTCTCTGTTTGCGGGGATGGCGGCTTTGCCATGATGCTACAGGACCTGGAGACCGCGGTTCGGCTCAAGTTGCCTTTGGTCTGTATCGTATTCTGCGATAATACGATGAGTTTGATCCGGGTCGTTCAGAGTAGGAGAGAGTACCCCGATTACGGCGTTGGATTCGGGGGCACGAACCTGGCCGGTATCGCGAGGGGTTTTGGGGCCTGTGGAGAAAAGGTGGACACTCTGGAAGATTTCGAGCGAGCGGTGGCCGCGGGGCTTCGGAAAAAGTGCCCGGTGGTAATAGAGGTCCCCGTTGACCCTGAGGAATATCAGAAACAGATTTAGGTAACTCAGGTGAGGTCAACGCAGGGGACCAGAGAATGAGGCGGCAAGACTCGCAGAAGTGTCACAGAGTCCTACTCCATAGTTTGACACCCCACACCTGTGGGTGCTATATTTTTCGCCGGGCAGCGTAGCTCAGAGGCAGAGCAGGGGCTTCATAAGCCCTGTGTCGTGGGTTCGAATCCCTCCGCTGCCATTTTTTGTGAGCCGCACCGTTTGCTGCCACCCTGCGTTAGATAGCCTCAGGCAGTCAGGTCCGGGCTGACCTTCCGTGTGCAGCGCCGTTCCCCCCAGTGGGCACCGGTCGCAAGGTTTTTCCAGCGGTCTATCGTAACAATCATAGAGAGGAGGCCCCGACAATGGCAAGGGTACCATTGCTGATCAAGGAGCAGGCAGCCCTGGAGGTGCAGGAGGTCTTCCAGCGGGTGGAGGCACGGGGCGCCAGGGTGATGAATATCTACCGTGCACTGGCACATAGCAAGGCCGCCATGCTGCCTTTTTTGCGGCTGGGTAACTCTCTGCTGGAACATTGCCACCTGGATCACAGGCTCCGGGAGCTGGCTATCCTCCGGGTGGCCAGCCTCACCGGCAGCCAGTACGAATGGTCACAGCATGTTGTCCTGGCCCGGGAGTCCGGCGTGACTCAGGACCAGATGGACGCCATGGGCGAATGGCGCTCCAGTGCGGCCTTTGATGAGCGTGACCGGGCGGTGCTGACCTTTACCGACGAGATGGCCCTGCAAATACGCGTGCAGGATGACACCTTCCAGGAGGTGTCCCGGCACCTGGATGAGGCCAGCATAGTGGAGCTGTCACTTTCAGTGGGTTTCTGGGGCATGGTAGCCCGGCTGCTGGAGGGACTACAGGTTGAAATAGACCCGGAGCTACCCGGTTCCTCTGCAGAAACCCTGGGCCGGCGGCGCCATTAGGCCCGCACCCGCTTGACCACCGCAACACCCAAGAGGGGCGGCATTTTCTACGGCTGGGTCATAGTCGCTGCCGGGCTGATGGTGTGGACCCTGGAGCCAGGGATTTACACCTCCTTTGGGGTGTTCTTCAAGCCCATCTCGGCTGACCTCGGCTGGAGCCGGACTATGGTATCAGGGGCTTTTACCATGGCCAGCTTGATGCTGGCCGTCTTCTCCCCCATATCCGGGTCCCTGGCCGACCGCTACGGCCCCCGTAACCTGGTGATGACCAGCGGCCTGCTGGTAGGGGTGGCTTACGCCCTGCTTTCCACCGTCCAATCGCTGTGGCAGTTCTACGCCTTCTACCTGCTGGTGGGGATTAGCATGGGAATTGCCTTTGCCCCCATCACCTCTACGGTGATGCGCTGGTTTGCGGAGAACCGGGGCCGGGCACTGGGAATCACCAGCGTCGGCACCGGCCTGGGGGGGATGGTATTCCCCCCGCTGGCCAATTACCTCATCGGTGCCTGGGGCTGGCGGGACGCATATCTGTTCTTCGGTATACTCCTGGGGGTAATGGTCATGGCCAGTGGCAGCGTGTTGCGGCGCAGCCCGGAGGAGATGGGCCTGTTGCCCTACGGTGTAGAGCGGTACGGCCCGGCGTCCGGGGGCGCGGCCCCGCAGCGGGTGGCCACCGGGTATTCCCTGCGCCAAGCCCTGGGCACCGGCGCCTTCTGGAGGGTGTTCTTCAGCGCCATGGCCTTCGTTTTCAGCTTTGCCCTGGTGCACGCCCACCTGGTGCCTCACGCCACAGACCGGGGACTGACCCCGGCCACGGCGGCCCTGGTGATGGCGGTCATCGGGGCCAGCAACGCAGCCGGCAGGCTGGGGTTGGGGACACTATCCGATAAGTTCGGGCGAAAACGCATGCTGTTTGCAGCGCTGCTGACGGTCAGCCTGAGCATGCTCTGGCTGATATGGGCACAGGATGAGTGGGCCTTCTTCCTATTCGCCGCCGTCTTCGGTCTGGCCTACGGCGGGGCAGTGGTGAGCTTTATTGGCATACAGGGGGACCTCTTCGGCCTGGTTGCTGTGGGGGCCATCCTGGGAGCCACCCAGACGGGCACCAACACCGGCGGGGCCTCCGGCCCCCTGCTGGCCGGGTACATCTTCGATGTCACCCAGAGCTATTCCCTGGTGTTCGTCGTGGCCGCCGTCATGCCGTTCATCATGAGTTGGCTCATCCTCACCCTGCGCCGCCCCACGCGCCGGTAGGGCCAACCACTCACTGGCACGCAAGGTCTTCAACTTGTCAGTATATGCTACGGGGAGTAGAATAAACTGGAAACACATAAAAGGAGGACTCGGTATGGATAGGGGCACCTGGAAGGTCAAGGCCGGCCTGGCCCAGATGCTAAAGGGCGGGGTAATAATGGATGTCGTAACTCCGGACCATGCCAAGATAGCTGAGGAGGCAGGGGCCTGTGCGGTAATGGCCCTGGAACGGGTGCCCGCAGATATCCGGGCAGCCGGTGGAGTGGCCCGCATGGCCGACCCCGAGGTCATCCTCGCTATCATGGAGACGGTGACGATCCCGGTGATGGCCAAGGCCCGCATAGGCCACTTCGTGGAGGCCCAGGTGCTGGAATCGATGGGCGTGGACTATGTGGATGAATCGGAGGTGCTCACCCCTGCCGATGAGGACAATCATATCTGGAAGCACGATTTCAAGGTGCCTTTCGTCTGTGGCTGCCGGGACCTGGGTGAGGCTCTGCGCCGTTTAGCCGAAGGGGCCGCCATGATACGGACCAAAGGGGAAGCGGGCACCGGCGATATCGTGGAAGCGGTACGCCACATGCGGGCGGTTATGGGCAGTATCCGTAAGATTAAGGGCATGTCAGGCGATGAGCTTATGGCCGAGGCCAAGGCCCTGGGTGCCCCGTTGGAACTGATGCAGCAGGTACGCCGGCTTGGCCGCCTGCCGGTGGTCAACTTCGCCGCCGGCGGTGTAGCCACCCCCGCTGATGCCGCCCTGATGATGCAACTGGGTGCGGATGGTGTATTCGTTGGCTCTGGCATATTCAAGTCAAAAGACCCGGCCCCCCGCGCCCGGGCTATCGTCAAAGCCGTCACCTACTACAAGGACCCCCAGATGGTGGCCGAAGCCTCTCGGGGACTGGGTGAGGCCATGCCCGGCCTGGATGTGAAGACATTGTCCGAGGAGTCCCTACTGGCTACTCGAGGCTGGTAGGCTGAATGACCGGGAACGGCACGCGGGTGGGGGTGCTGGCCCTCCAGGGTGCCTTCGCCGAACACCTTAAAGCCCTCAAGCGGTTGAAGCTATCCGGAGTAGAGGTCAGGCGGGCTGCAGACCTGGAAGGCCTTTCCGGACTCATTATCCCCGGTGGTGAAAGCACTACCATAGGCCGGCTTATGGCGGACATGGGTCTGAGAGGGCCTATCTTGCGGCGGGTGGCGGAGGGAATGGCAGTGATGGGCACCTGCGCCGGGATGATTCTGCTGGCGGGCAAGACCTTTGATTACCCCCTGGAGCCTCTGGGCCTGATGGATATCACGGTGAGGCGAAACGCCTTTGGCCGCCAGGTGGACAGCTTTGAGACCTCTGTGACCATAGCCGCCCTGGGTGCGACACCGTTCCCAGCGGTGTTTATCAGGGCACCATATATTGAGAAGGCAGGCACCGGGGTGGAGGCCTTGGGCCGCCTGAGTGACGGCCGCCTGGTGGCCGCCCGGGAGGGAAAGCTATTAGCCCTAGCCTTTCACCCGGAGCTGACCAGGGACACACGCTGCCATGCCCTGTTTGTGGGAATGCTGTGAACCCCACGGAGCGGATTACGGACAACCTGGATGCGCTGCTGGCAGTGCTCCCGGAGCATATTCCTGAGGCCCTGAATAAGGACACCGAACTTCCGGAGCTACTGGAGCTGGTCATGGACCTGGGCCGCCCCCCGGAGGCCCGGTATCCGCACCGGGAGGTGGTGCTTGACCCCCGGGATATCACTTTTGATGACATAGACTATGTGGTGGCCCACCTGGGGCAGTTCAGCGGGGACAACCGCGCCGGCATAGAGCGCACCCTGCACCGCATCTCCGCCATGCGTAACCGGCAGGGACGCATCGTGGGCCTCTCCCTACGGGTGGGAAGGGCGGTGTTCGGCACTATGAGGATTATCCAGGACCTGGTGGAGACCGGACAGAGCGTCCTGCTACTGGGCCGGCCTGGAATCGGCAAGACCACCATGCTCCGGGAGGTGGCGCGGGTACTGGCCGACGATTTCAATAAACGGGTCGTAATCGTGGACACCTCCAACGAAATCGCCGGGGATGGTGATATCCCCCACCCCGCCATCGGCCACGCCAGGCGTATGCAGGTCCCCTCCCCTTCCCTCCAGCACGCCGTCATGATTGAGGCCGTGGAGAACCATATGCCGGAGGTCATCGTCATAGACGAAATCGGCACCGAGCAGGAGGCCGCCGCCGCCCGCACCATCGCCGAACGCGGGGTGCAGTTGGTGGCCACCGCCCACGGCAACATCCTGGCGAACCTACTGATGAATCCCACCCTGGCCGACCTGGTGGGTGGCGTGCAGCCGGTGACCCTGGGTGACGAGGAGGCCCGGCGCAGGCGCACTCAGAAAACGGTGCTGGAGCGTAAGGCGCCCCCTACCTTCCCTATCCTCGTGGAAATACAGGAGCGTGACCGGGTGGCCATCCACTCCCCGGTGGGCGATGTGGTGGATGCCTTGCTCCGCGGCGAGCAGGCCAACCCCGAAATACGAAGCCTATCCACCTCCGGTGAGGTGAACCGGGACCGGGGTGGTGTCAGGGCCAAAGAGGTAGCCCGCTTCAAGGAGAGGCCACTCAAGCTGTACCCTTACGGCGTGAGCCGTGATTCGCTGGAGAAGGTTATTGGGGAACGCCATGCCCCGGTGGCCGTGGTGGATGATATGGACGATGCCGAGCTGCTGGTGACCACCAAGGCCTTTTACCGTCGCCGGGTGGACAAGGTCAAACAGGGGGAGTCCCGCGGCCTGCCCATCTATGTGTTGCGCAGCAACTCCGCCAACCAGGTGAGGCAGTTCCTGTCCGCGGTAGGTGTCGCTGAGCCACGTCCCAGCCCTGAGGAGGGAGAGGCCCAACTCCGTAGCCTGCAGCAACGCATGTCCCGTTTCGGCTTCACCAGCCGCAGGCGCAAGGTCAAAAAGCTGTAAAGGAGTCCCATGAGCCTGGAAGAGCAGGTAACGGCGCTACAGCGTCAGGTGGAGGAACTTCAGGCCAGAGAGGCCGCATGGACGAGCTACAGGAGCTGTTCACCGAGGACGCCACGGTGCAGAACCTCCCCTGGAACCAGCGGCCCGCGGTGGGGAAGGCTATGGCGATGAAGGCCTTCCGCAACTACCGGCAGACCTTTGAACGCCCCCGCCGCTACATTACCAACATACAAGTCCGGGCCCACGGGGACACCGCCGAGGCGGATGCCTGCTGGTCCGTCACCCAGGCCTACCAGGGCCAGGCCTGGTACGGCTCCGGCACCTATGAGTGGGGTTTCCGCAAAGAGGATGAGCAGTGGAAAATCAGCCGTTTCGTGATAAAGATAGAGATAATGACCACCCTGGCAGAAGGGTGGGGAGCACCGGACGGGCCTGTCTCCTCCCTACCCCGCCGCCCTTGATAGACCTCAGAGCCATATCGTAAGAGGAATAACATGGTCACACAAGAGCAGGTGCTGGAATCCCTCAAGAACTGCTACGACCCCGAAATCCCCCTGAGCATCGTGGACCTGGGTCTAGTTTACGAGGTACGGGTGGACGGCGCCAGCGTGTATGTAAAGATGACCCTATCCTCCCCCGGCTGCCCCCTGCACGGCACCATCTCCCAGTCCGTGAAGCAGGAGGTGGAGAAGCTGGATGAGGTGGAGCGGGCGGAGGTGGAGGTGGTGTGGCAGCCGCCCTGGACACCGGACCGTATGTCCCCCGAGGCCCGGCGAAAGCTGGGCTGGGGCGGTAAGTAGTATCCCCCTGAGACCGCCCGCGCAGGCGGATATCAGTTGGGCCGGAGCACGCTGAGAAGGTATCCGAACGCTATGGCCACCGCCATCAGCACCAGTAGGGCCGTCACCAGCACACGGCGCAGCCGCCTCCCCAGACCCCGGCCCACATCGGGGTTATGGGGATGGGTCTCCCACTCGTCAACGGACATATACCGCTGGCAGAACACGCAGTAGCGTAGGCTGCTGGGGCGTTCCCGCTCTTCCTCTCGCCTGGGCATGGCTAAACTACTTTATCCACAACTTGCTCCTGTGAGGCGAACAGAGCCCTCACCATCATCACGGTGAAGGCCACGATGGCCAGCAGCACCACCAGCCCCGATACCCCCACCACTGCCCCTACCCTCACCCCGGCCTCCTCCAGCCCGTAGCCCCCCACCCGCAGCAGGTTGCCCAGGGTCAGCAGGACCAGGGGGTAGTAGCTGAGCCGGGCCACCACAACCCCCCTTCCCAGCAGGGCCGGGGCGATAACCGGGGCATGGGCCATTATCATGGTGAATACGAAACCCACGGCGATGCTGTGCGTGGAGGCGTCAAACAGGGGGCGGTCCTGTCCGACTACCGCCAGCACTACTATCAGTGCCAGTCCCAGCATCAGCCACAGGTAGGCCACCACCAGGTGTCTTCCTAGATAGCGTGATAGCCCCACGGATAACTCGCCCCTCATCAGGGGTCTCTCCGCCCAGAAAAGGGGCACCACCAGCGCCGCCACCAGCAAGGCCCATAGTGCGAACGCCGAATCAGGCACAGCGGCAGGGAACTTCAGGTCCAGCAGCAGCAGTGCTGAGGCCAGCACCGCCAAGCCCAGCCCCCAGCGGGCGCGGGCATGCACCGCCGTGGCCAGGAAGCGGCTCAGCTCTATGCGTTCCCCCAGGATGGTGAACACCGGGAAGCTCAGCATGAGCAGGGTGAGGGACAAGTTGCCCACGGCCGGCCGGTCAACGGTGACAAGGGCTGTGATAAGCAGGAGCAGCCCGCCCAGCATCATAAACCGCATGGGCAACGGCTGGGCGCTGTAGCGCCCCACCGCCCACAGAAGGTAGACGTAAACGGTTAGCCCCATCGCCAGCACCACACTGCCCACGATGTTGACGGCCTGGAGGGACCAGAGCAGGCCCGCTATTTTGAGCACCGCCCCCAATGCCACCAGAGGGGGCATGTAGTGCACGCTGCGATTGAGCTTGAAGGGCAGGGCACCTATGTAGCGCTCGACGACGATGAGCACTGCTAGGAACCCGAAAACCATGATTTCGCCGTGGTACGGCAGGAGGTTTGGCAGGAAGGGCTGCGAGGTGACGTCGCCGAAGAACAGCAGCCGCACCACGCCAATCACCATCCCCAGCAACATGAAGAGCACCGCTAGGGGGGCCACCAGTAGCTGAGGCCTCATTTCCACCTCCGGCCCGGAGACTACAGACACCCAATTCTACCACAGGGCTGCCATTTGCTATTGGGATACCTGAGATATGCCAGGGGGATGCCTGGCCCGAAAGGCGAAGCACTATCGGCGGGGGCGCACCCCCTCCAGATACCATCTTCGGGCGGGTAGGTTGGTGGAGAGGGGCTATTTCTCGGTGATAGTCACGCCAACTATATGGACATCCACCGTGGGGGAGGACATCTCCCCTGCGGGGCTCGCTGTCACGGGCACATTGCCTACCTTATCCACTACATCCATGCCCCCGGTCA
>JASLXN010000053.1:0-2083 GCA_030740315.1 Dehalococcoidia bacterium
CGGGGCCGTTCCGGTACACCCATGCCTGCTTTCGGTGCAGAAGAGGGTGGTGTGCTCACCTACTACCAGATACGGGATATAACGGATTTCATCCGCCACTGGGACGACGAAATCTTGGAAGAGAAGAGGCATGAACTTATTGAGCATGGGATGCTCACACTCACTCCCACTCCAGCCCCACTATCAGCAGCGGGGCCGGATGGGCTAATCTTATTCAAGCAGCTTGGTTGTGCCGCCTGCCACACCATTGAGGGTGTGTCCACTAGCTCGGTGGGCCCGGATCTTACAAATATAGCTTCTGTCGCCGGTGAGCGCCAGTCCGGCACCTCCGCCGAGGGCTACATTAAAGAGTCCCTGCTCAACCCGGGGGCCTTCGTGGTGGAGGGTTTTGACCCCGTGATGCCTAGCTTTGATGCCAGCCTTATGCCAGATCAACTTCAGGCCCTGGTGGACTACCTGCTCAGCCTGGAATAGCTAAGATTCCTGGCATGGTGGCCTGCGGGGGTGGGCTATGACACTGCCCCTTCGTCCTTGAGGGACTCAATCTCCTCGCCAGAGTAGCCTACGCCGACCAAGGTCTCGTCGGTATGCTGGCCGGGAACGGCGGCGAAGTAGCGGAACTGGGCCGGGGTATCGGACAGCTTGATTGAAGGGCCTTGCTGCTTCACGTTGCCCAGTTCTGGGTGGTCTAGCTCCCATAGCAGGTCGCGTGCTCGTATCTGGGGGTCGTCAAACACCTCTTCCAGCCTGTTTGCCGGTGCCGCCTGGCTCTCGATTGGCCCCTTCCAGAATATATCCAGCCACTCTTGGCGGTCTTTAGTGAGAAACAGTTTCTCCACCATCTGGACCATATCCTCACGGGTCTCTTTGCTATACTGATGCGGGATGAGGTCCTCCCGGTTTATGGTACGGCAGAAGTTGGCCCAGTGGTGCGGCTCCACATTGGTGGTGGCAATCCACCGGTCATCCTTGCACTTCCACACGCCGGCAGCGGGGTTGGGACGGTCTATACGGGCTACTCTTTTGCCCCTGAACATATTGGGGCTCACACTGCACTGGAAGTCCAGTGCGGCATCCGTCATGCTGATATCCACGAATTGCCCGCGGCCCGTCTTGTGGCGGGACTGGAGGGCCATGAGAATGCCTATAACGGCGTGGAGGCCGGAGGAGACATCATCAATAGGCAAGCCCACAAACCGGGGGGTCTGATTCAGGTCGCCGCACATGCCCAGCACTCCTGTAACTGCCATGGCGCAAGGGTCGTGGCCGGGGTAGTCCTTGTAGGGGCCGGTCTGGCCGTAGAGTGTGATGGAGCAGTAAATGATACCGGGGTTAATCTCGCTCAGGGTTTCGTAATCTATTCCCAGCCGCTGGGCAACCCCGGGACGAAACTCCTGTAGCAGCACATCGGCCTGGCTGGCCAGGCGGCGGGCCACCCCTTGTCCCTTGGGATGTTTCATATTGATACAGATGCTCTTCTTGTTGCGGCCCACTGTATCCCAGGGACGTGTGAGTGAAGGATCCCCGCTGGATGTTGCCCCGCGTATTACCGCCCCCTTGGCCTGCTCCGCCCGCCGGCCGGTCAGGGTGGAACCGAACCCCGGCTCCTCCACACGCAGTACATCGGCACCGAAGTCAGCCAGCATCCAGGAACAGAAAGGTCCCGGCAGCAGCCGGGAGAAGTCCAAGACCTTGATGCCTTCCAAAGCTAGGGCCATGAGTAACCTCCCATGTCCGATTTCGGGCACGCCAATTATATCTGGGCCGTGGAGCATGAGTCAACCGAGGTGCCTGTGGAGGGGTAAGGTTAACGCATGGTGTTGGGCAGGATGAGGACTATCTGGGCGAAGGCTACCAACAGGGCGATGACCAAGAACGATGACCAAGAACATGGTGAGCACAAAGGGAATCACCCCTCCCCATTGCACAACGCTCTGCAGGGCGCTTCAAGTAGCGGGGATTGTAATCCTAACTAATAGGACTGTCAAGCACCGGCCTATTCAAAATGGTGCCCCGGCCGATTATAATGGTATGAAGATGCTGAAAAGTCTGCTGCCAATAGTAGCCCTGATGCTGGTGGCGG
>JASLXN010000053.1:2093-8504 GCA_030740315.1 Dehalococcoidia bacterium
CTGAGCCAACCCGTGCTCCCTCCTCCTCCGTGGCTGCGCCGCAGCCAGTCAGTATCCCCGATATCGTAGACCAGGCGAAACCGGCGGTGGTGGGTATACATACCGAGGGCACCCAGCTCAATATGTTCTTGCAGCCTGTGCCCAGTCGGGGCGTAGGCTCTGGAGTCATCATCACCTCGGACGGCTACGTTCTGACCAACAACCATGTGGTGGAAGGCACCCAGAACATTACGGTAGACCTTCCCCGTAGCGGGTACTTCCCGCAGGGGACTTCTTTTGAGAGCACAGTGGTGGGGCGGGACCCGCTCACTGACCTTGCAATAGTAAAAGTGGATGCCCAGGATCTGCCATTTATTCCTATCGGGGATACTGCTAAGCTACGGGTTGGGGAGTGGGTTATCGCTATCGGCAATGCTCAGGGCCTGCCTGGCGGGCCCACCGTTACGCTGGGTATTGTGAGCGCCATGGGGCGCTCCGTTGAGACCGGGGACAGGGACATCACCATGCATGACCTGGTGCAGACGGATGCCGCTATCAACCCGGGCAACTCCGGTGGACCGCTGCTGAACCTGGCGGGAGAAGTAGTGGGCATTAACACCGCCATCATTCGGGGTGCGCAGAACATCGGCTTCTCCATCTCCACCGCTACGGTCAATGCGGTGATGGAAGACCTTATCCAGGGTGGTAAGGTCAAGTGGCCCTGGCTGGGGGTGAGGATAACAACCGTGACGCCGGCCCTGGCCAAAGAGAGAGGTTATAGTGTGGAGCAGGGTGTGCTCGTTATCGAGGTGTTGGAAGGCTTTCCCGCATCTAAAGCCGGGTTGCTGAACGATGACATCATGGTCAGCTTGGACGGTGAGTTCACCCCGGATCTGGAGACATTCAAGAGAATGATGCGCCTCTACCGTGCGGGGGACACTGTGGAGGTAGCCGTCGTGAGGGACAGCAAGGAAGTTAAGATGAACATAACCCTTGGGGAGAAGCCCGCTCTTTAGGAAACATACCAGGGGGGCGTTCTCGTTGCCCCGCTATAGGACTAGGCTGCCTGTCAGGCCCGGCGGACGGTCAGTTTGATTTCCCTATCCTGCACCTTGTGGCTACGGCTATAGCCCTCCGCGGTGTCCTGCCCCCGGATAAGCTCTGTGGAAAGGGTCTCCTGCCGGATATAGTCGGCGTACTTTTCCACCACCTCCTCCAGCTCGGCATCGCCCTGGTAGTAGGTGTAGATGCGGTCTGAGATGTCAAAACCGGCGCTGCGGCGCATGTTCTGTAGTTGGTGTACCACCTCGCGGGCCACTCCCTCGGCTTGAAGCTCCGGTGAGAGCAGGGTATCCACTGCTACCACATAACCCGCCTCCTCTGACACCGAGTAGCGTCCCTCCTCTCGCAGAGCCGCCTCGTCCCGTAGCGGCTCTACCGTTTTCACATTAAGCTCCTCCATCACCTGTGGCAGCAGCGGCTCCAGCAGGGGCCACTCCCCCGGCCCCCGGGTCTTTACCAGTACCCGGTCCAGCGGCTGGCGCACCTTTATCTTGGCGGCGCTACGGGCGGCCCGTCCTAGGCTTGATGCCTTCATGGCCAGGTGGCTACCCTCCATAAGCCCTTCATCAATGGATGCTGTATCGGCGGTAGGGTAGTCGGTGAGGTGCACGCTCTCTGCTGCCCTGTGGTTTGTGGAGCGCACTAGGTTTTGGTACATCTCCTCCGCCAAGAACGGGGTGAAAGGGGCCAGAAGCTGGCACACCGTAACCAGACATTCATAAAGTGTGTTGTAGGCTGATGCCTTGTCTGCATCGCTCTCGCTCTTCCAAAACCTGCGGCGGCAGCGGCGCACGTACCAGTTAGAGAGGAGATCCACGAACTCCTCGATACGCCTCCCGGCACGGGTGGGGTCGTAACCGTCCATATCCTCGGTCACTTGCTGGATGAGCTGGTTCAACTCCGATAGCACCCACCGGTCCATTACATGATTGGAAGGGTCCGGAGGTCTGACGGTTGGAGCCCAGCCGTCCAGGTTGGCGTATGTGACGAAGAAGGAGTAGGTGTTCCAAAGGGTGAGCATAAACTTGCGCACAACCTCCTGCACCATATCGGTGGAGAAGCGGCGGGCGTTGCCAGGCGGCGAGCCGGTGAGCATGGACCATCTCAGGGCATCAGCCCCGCTCTGCCGTATCACCTGCCAGGGCTCTACAACATTGCCCCGGGCCTTACTCATCTTCTCCCCCTGGGCATCCAGGATGTGGCCTAGGCAGATACAGTTCTGGAAAGCGGGCTGGTCAAAGAGCAAGGTAGACAGCGCATGCAGGGTGTAGAACCAGCCCCGTGTCTGGTCCACGGCCTCGCAGATATAGTCAGCCGGGAAGTCCCTCTGGAACAACTCCTGGTTCTCAAATGGGTAGTGCCACTGGCCCACGGGCATGGCGCCGGAGTCAAACCAGCAGTCAACCACATCCGGCAGGCGGGCCATGCGGCCGCCGCACTCAGTACAATTGTATGTAACCTCATCAATGTAGGGGCGGTGTAGGTCAAGATCGGCCTTCCAGCCCTCAATGCCCGGCCTGGAGGCCAGCTCCTTCCGGCTGCCGATACACTCCTGTCGGCCGCAGCCGCTGCATTCCCACATGGGCAGGGGGGTGCCCCAGAAGCGCTCACGGGAAAGCGCCCAGTCCACATTGTTCTCCAGCCAATCCCCGAAGCGTCCTTGCTTGATGTGGGCCGGGTACCAGTTTATCTGCTCGTTGCCGGCGATGAGTCGGTCTTTGTGGGCGGTTGTACGTATGTACCAGGTACGCTTGGCGTAGTAGAGCAGGGGGGAATCGCACCGCCAGCAGAAGGGATAGGTGTGTTGTATAATGCCGCTACGGAACATCAGGCCTCGGCGCTCCAGGTCCTGAATTATGTCTACATCTGCCTCTTTAACGAACTTCCCCGCCCACGGATAGCTGCCAGTAAACCTGCCCTGGAAGTCTACTGGCTGAATGAAGAAGAGTCCCTTTTCCCTTCCCGCCTCGTAGTCCTCCTCGCCGAACGAGGGGGCGTTGTGCACGATACCGGTGCCGTTGTCCATGGAGACGAAGTCGGCGGTGACAACCGGGTAGCTGTTGGGGGGGGCGGCTGGCTCTAGGGAGCCGTCGTCCCGGAACCGCCTTACCTCAGCGCCGAAGTCCCCCGGTGGGTAGAGCGGCCTGTAAAGCAGACCTGCCAGGTCTGCCCCACGCACACTATCAACCTTGTGCCACCCCTCCGGCCCCAGCACTGCCTCAGTCAGGGCCTCGGCCAGGACCACCCTTTTCACAGGCCTGCCCTCCTGTTCAACCTGGGCTAGCACATACGTGGAGTCCGGTGCCACGGCTAGGGCAGTGTTGGAGGGCAAAGTCCAGGGTGTGGTGGTCCAGGCCATCAGGTATGTCCTCGGGCCGGCGCCCAGCATCAGTCGCTCAGCTACGCTGCGGACTTCCGGCGGCTGCTGTGCTTCATCCAGCAGCTCCAGCTTGATGTGCACCGAGGGGTCCGGGGTGTTCTCTTGGTAGCCCAAGGCCACCTCGTGGGAGCTGAGGCTGGTGCCGCAGCGGGGGCAGTGGGGTGTTACCCGGTGTCCCTGGTAGAGCAGGCCCTTGTCCCATAGCCGGCGCACTATCCACCAGCCGGACTCAACATAGTCATCCTTCAAGGTGATGTAGGGGTGTTCCATGTCTACCCAGAAGGCGATGCGCTCCGTCAGGGTCTCCCATTCCTTGAGGTAACGGAAGACGCTGTCCCGGCAGAGGGCGTTGAACCGGTCCACACCGTAGTCCTCTACGGCTGCCCTCGAGGACAGGCCTAGCGCTTTCTCCACCTCCAGCTCCACGGGTAGCCCGTGACAGTCCCAGCCCGCCCGTCGCTCCGAGTAGAAGCCCTTCATGGTCTTGTAGCGGGGGATGACATCCTTGAATACGCGGGCCAGCACATGGTGGATGCCCGGGCTACCGTTGGCCGTGGGGGGGCCCTCGTAGAAGGCAAAGTGCGGGCCTCCACGGCGCAGCTCCTGGCTCTTGGCGAAGGTCTGCTGCTCTCGCCACAGACGGAGGGACTCCTCCTCCAGTGCGGGGAAGTCGACCCGGCTGCCGATGGGTTTGAAAGCCAAAGCCGTCCTTTCCGTATGAAAAAAAGTCCCGCCACCGATGGGACGGGATATCTACTCCAAGGGCGCGCCTGCTTTAGCTTACCAAGATCCCCCTTTGGTGTCAACCCAAACCCGGGTAACAAGCCCTCCTTGACGGGATGACTTGCTCTGGATTACGATGGCGCAGCCGGCGGCGTTGTCACTTCCAGAAGATACCTAAAGGGGGAACAGTGCATCCATCAGCTTTCTCTTTGGACAATAGGGTCGCCATCGTTACGGGTAGTGGTCAGGGTATCGGGCGCGCTATCGCGCTGGGCATGGCCCGGGCAGGGGCACACCTGGTAATTGCCGAGAGGCGGCCGGAATCCGCGGAGGCTGTGGCCGTCGAGGTTCGTGCCTTGGGCCGTAAAGCCATATCTCTGCCCGCAGATGTAAAGCAGGCAGACCAAGTGGCGGGCATAGTGGCAAAGACGGTTGGCGAGTTGGGACGCATTGATGTGCTAGTCAACAATGTGGGTGGCGGTATCAGGGCGCCGGCTATGGAGTTGGAGGAAAAGGCCTGGGATCTGGTGATGCGGATGACCCTCAAAACGGCATTCCTGGGTTCCCAAGCGGTGGCCAGGCATATGAAAGACCACGGAGGAGGCGCTATTCTCAATATATCCTCTGTTGAGGGCCTGCTCTCCGCCCCCTTGATGAGCCCCTATGCGGCGGCCAAGGCGGCAATCATCAACCTGACCAGGACGCTGGCGGCGGAGTGGGCGCAGCAAGGCATAAGGGTCAACGCTATTGCTCCCGGCTTTGTGGAGACGCCGGGTGTTCTCCAGTTCTTGACACCGGAGATGAAAGCTGGGCGGACCAGCTATATCCCCATGGGCCGCTACGGGCAGCCTGATGACATGGTGGGGGCTGCCGTGTTCCTGGCATCCGACGCTGCGGCCTATATCACTGGCCATACCCTCGTGGTGGATGGTGGGCTCACAGCCAGGCGCCCGGGAGACAACCTGATGGTATCGTAGGTTGCCGACATCAAGCCGTCTGATAACCTCAAGGGACACAAAGAGACAGGCGCAACCGGAGAGAGAGGCGCGCGTAGCGACCTGCCGGTACTGGTTTGACAGCCGGAGCACCCGCTTCATATCATCATGGAATGGGTGCCGGGACGAAGAAAGGGCCCAAGACGGTTGTCATCGCCTGCAAGGTGCTGGAGGATATGTTCCGTAGGCACCTTGGGGCCGGTGAGGCGATTTTCCCGGAATACGGCCTGCACCGGACGCCTCAGAAGTTGGCCCCCGCCCTGCAGGAGGTGATAGACCGGATACCGCCACCCGCGTTCATCCTCTTGGGCTATGGGCTATGCGGCAATGGCCTAGTAGGGCTGAGGGCAGGGGGGCACACTCTGGTTATCCCCCGGGTGCATGACTGCATGTCCATCCTGCTGGGCTCCCACCAGCGATATTTAGAGGAGACCTCCCGCCATCCCGGCACCTATTACCTGAGCAAAGGGTGGCTAGAGCGTGCCACCGATCCCTTGAAGGAGTACCAGGCCTACCTTCAGAAGTACGACCCCGAGACGGCCCGCTGGCTTATAGACACCCAGTACGGTAGCTACCAGCGGTTGCTGTTTGTGGCCGCCGAGGAGGCTGACTTTGCTGTATACGGCCCCTATGCCCGGCGCGTGGCCGAACTCTGCGGGCTGGAGTACCAGGAGTGCAACGGGAGGGACACCCTCGTGCGGCGCCTGCTGGCACAGGCGGCCCACACCCGGCCCGGCCCCGACTTTGTGGTGGTGCCTTCGGGTGGGGTGGTGGAGGCCAACCTTTTTCTGGGAGAGCCTGGACTCGCGTCGAAAGGGATTGGATAGCTGTAGTGAACTCTCGACCGTTCGGGGGAATCTGACCTAAAACCGGGGCAGGCCCAGGCCTCGGATGGCCACGATGTTGCGTTGCACCTCGGAGGTGCCGCCCCCGATGGAGGCGAAAACGGTGTGGCGGTAAAGGCGCTCCAGCCTCCCGCCTAGGGGTGCGTGGGCGGAGTCCGCCAGCAGCAGGCCTGTTTGGCCCAAGGCCTGAAGCCCTACATGTGCTATGCCTTGGGCCAGCTCGGCGGCCAGCACCTTCGCTTTGGGAAACGATTGCTACAGGTCCCACTTCCAGGAACCAAACTGGCCAAGACTTACGGTTGTAGCCCCTATGGGTAGCAGTGCAGTTCCGGCCGTCGTATTGGCAAAATAATTATAGGTAGTCCCAATCTCGAACTCTGTCAGCGTTGCAGCCAGCGGGCTTTGATAAACCACCCACTGTTGCTTT
>JASLXN010000054.1 GCA_030740315.1 Dehalococcoidia bacterium
GACCTCACCCGCTTGGACAAGATAATCATTAGCCATGGCCATGGGGACCACACCGGGGGTCTTAGGGAGATTCTACGCCGTAAACGCGGGTTGGTGGAGGTCGTCGCCCACCCCTCCATCTGGGAGCCCAAATACAGCCGCCGCTCCAATGAGCGGGAGCGCTATGTGGGTATTCCCTTTCCACGGGAGGAGTTGGAGAGCCTGGGTGCCCGCTTCAACCTGACCACCGAGCCTGTGGAAGTGGCCTCAGGCATTTGGACCACCGGCGAGGTCTCCCAGGATGTGGACTACGAGGATGTTGACCCGGACATGTATCTCAAGCAGGGAGAGGGCTGGGTCAATGACCCGCTTAAAGATGATCTAGCGCTGGTGGTAAAGACTCCACGGGGACTGGTGGTGGTGCCGGGGTGTGCACACCGCGGCATAGTCAACACCATGCACCAGGCCCGCCAGGTGGCTGGAGAGGAACCTATCCACGCCGTAATAGGGGGCACCCACCTGTTCCGAGCTTCAACAGAGAGGATTGAACAGACGGTGGTCGACCTGCTGCCGTGGGAAATCCAGCACCTGGGGGTGTGTCACTGCACTGGGTTCAGGGCCTGCGCCCGGCTGGCGGACGCCCTCGGTGATGCCTTCTTTCTGAACAACGCCGGTAACCGCTGGCGTCTCGAGAACTGATCACAGTTTATTGAGGCTATAACCCGCCTCTGATGCGGCTATTCCCCTTCTCGGGTGCGCATGTAGGACTGGGCAAGTTCCAGGATTTCCTCCGCTGTAAAGAAGGTGGTGCGGTAGTTGATGTAACGGTCTTCCGCCTCGTTGTAGTCCCCATCGTAGGTCTTGTGTACGGCGTCGTAGACCTGTTTCACTACCTTGGATGCGGGGGAGAACTTACCCTTCTCTCCGGTAACCGCCTCAGCCGCCTGGTTGAGGATGGCGGCTATGCCCTCCATCCCGGATAGGCCGCCGATGCGGCTGGACTCTACACCACTCCGGCCCACCATAGCTGGATCATAGGGCAGGTAGATGAGGCCGCCATGCGCCGACTGTTGTTTTTGCACGCCGCCTTGGTGGATACCCGCTTGGGTGGTGAAGATGTCCCGTCCGATTACCGGCAGGTTGGAGGCAAAGGGGACCACCTCCCGGTGGATGAGTTCGGCAATTTCGGTAATTACTTCCAGGTTGAACCCAGGGTCGCCGTAAAAGCGGATGTAGTTGGTCAGGATTCCTTCCAACGGGGCGTTGCCGGTACGTTCCCCCAGGCCGGCGAATGCGGCGTTCACCCTTTTACAGCCGTACTGGAAGGCAGCCATGCTGTTGGCTACGGAATAGTTGAAATCGCTGTGGCCGTGAAACTCCAGTTCGGCCCCCGTGGCGTTGGCGATGGTTGATACCAAGCGGGGTACGCCCACGGGTAGGGCGGCAAAGGGGTCGGGGACACCGATGCCCAGGGTATCGCACAGGCGGAATCGGGCCATGCCGTCCGTCTCTTTGATTACCTGCTGCATGAAGGGAATAACCCAGCCCTCAACATCCGCCTTGGTCAGGTCCTCAAGGTGTACCCGGGGCCTTATCCCTAGCTTGCAGGCGGTGAGGATCGGTGTCATATAGCGACGAATGGCTTCTTCTTTGCTGGGAGTGCCCATTTTATCAAAGATGTGGTGGTCTGAAGAGGAGGCCAGCATGCCGGTTTCCTTTATGGTGCCCCCGGATACCTCGGCCAGTAGCTTGATATCCTTGGGGGCGGCACGGGTCCAGGTGGTTATCATGGGGTATTCGTAGCCCCGTTCTAGCAGTTTCTCCAGCACCCACACATCCCGCTTCTGGTAGATAAACACCTCTACCGCTTCTATGCGCCCAGTGCCGTTGTCAAGCTCGTGTATAAGGTCGCAGTAGTGGAGCTTGGCCTCGTTGGGAAATAGGGCGAAACGAGGGTCCTGTGCCCCATCCCTGAGAGTGGTATCGGTGATAAGCTTGGGGTGGTTCTGCGGGCCATAAGGGGGGATCTCGGCTGGTGTGGGCTCTAGAGTGACCGAGGGTACTCGGCCCTGGTAATCATAGTAACGCCGCTCCGGGTTCACCGCATAGTCATCCATCAGTCTTCCTCCAGAGTAGAGGTGTCTCCAAGGGGGAGACCCAGTTCTTTGGCTTTAAGGAGACGACGCATTATCTTGCCACTGCGAGTCTTGGGTAGGGAAGGTAGGAATTCTATCTCTCTGGGAGCAACTGCTGCTGAGAGGCGGCTGCGAATAAAGCGCATCAACTCTCTGCGTAGATTATCTGTAGGCTCATAGTTTCCTTTGAGGGCTACGAAGGCCTTTACCACCTCCATGGCCAGGGGGTCCGGCTTGCCTATAACGCCTGCTTCGGCTACCGCTGGGTGTTCCATGAAGGCGCTCTCCACCTCAAACGGCCCTACTAAGTGCCCCGCCGTGTTAATGACATCATCCGTGCGGCCTACGAACCAGAAGTAGCCGTCCTTATCCTTCCGCGCCCTGTCCCCGGTGATATACCAGCCGTTGTTAAACCGGGACCGGTAGAGTGCTTCGTTGTTCCAGTAGGCACGGAACATGGAGGGCCAGCCGGGGCGGACGGCCAAGTCGCCCTCGGCGTCATGGGGCATCTCGTTGCCGGCTTCATCTATAATGCCTGGGGTAGTTCCAGGTATGGGCTTGCCCATGGAGCCGGGGCGCACGGCCATGAAAGGGTAGTTGGCGATGAGTATTGCACCGGTCTCGGTCTGCCACCAGTTATCGTGGATGGCCTGATGGAACACCCTATGCCCCCATAATACGGCCTCTGGGTTAAGCGGCTCACCCACGCTGCATATGTGCCTCAGGCTAGAGAGGTTGTACTTCTGTGTTATCTCATCACCCGCCTTCATAAGCATGCGGATGGCGGTAGGGGCTGTATACCACACTGTCACCCGGTGCTTCTGGATGGCAGAGTACCAGGCGCTGGCGCCGAAGCCGCTTTCGTATATGAGTTGGGTGACACCGTTGAGCCAGGGGGCCGACATCCCATAGGAGGTGCCCGTTACCCAGCCTGGATCCGCAGTGCACCAGTATATATCGTCCGGGTGTAAGTCCAGCGCCCATTTGCCCGTGGCGTAGTGCTGGATGGCGGCGTTGTGGACATGCACTGCCCCCTTGGGTTTGCCAGTGGTCCCGGAGGTGTAGTGCATGATGGAGTAGTCTTCCCTGCTGGTGGTTGTATCCGGGGGGTCAGAAGGAGCTGCGGCCATCGCCTGTTCGTAGCGCACATCCCCCTGGTCCAACTCCGCTGCCTTGACCTCCCGTTCTATCAGAATGGTGTGTCGTAGCTGGGGCAGATCTTTGAGGATGGTTGATAGACGGGCTTTGAGATCCGGTGTGGTTATCAGGACTTCAGCGCCGCTATCCAGCAGCCGGTCCCGTACAGGATCCGGGCCGAAGGCCGAGAATAACGGGCCGATTATCGCTCCCAGCTTCAGGGTGCCGAACACGGATACATATAGTTCTGGGACCCTCCCTGCAAAGATGAAGACACGGTCACCCTTTTGCACGCCAAGCCCAGCGAGGGCATGGGCAAATTTGTTGGTAAGGGTGCGAAGCTGCTCAAAGGTGTAGGCCTCCTCTCCGCCGTCTTTCCCTTCCCAGAGGAGCGCCACCTTATCTCCCCATCCATTCTCGCAATGGCGGTCTATGGCTAGTTGGGCTAGATTGAAGCTATCCCGGCCATCAACCCCCAACTCCCTCTCTATCTCGGGCCACGGCGTCTTAGAGGTCAGGTCACCTTCGCCCAGCAGGTTGGGGGCTACCTGCATCTCTTTGGTCTTGGGCTTGGCAATCTCCGAGTAGTTCACCCTAATCCTCCATGAAGCTTCATCTTACGCCCTATTGGGGCAGCTTTCAAGCAACCATTGTCCAAACAGAGCGGAAAACCGTTTTTTGCGCCGACTTAGTGGCCGGTGTGACAATTTGGAGCACAGCCCAATAAGCACCATAGCGTGAGGGCCGTTATACACGCTTACATTTCAAACTCAATAAGCTGTCCGGGCTGAAAGCCGCCTGCTCGGATGAACTTCTGTAAGTCGTCATCTTGACGGCGTATGGCGATATGAGTCTTCATGTTCTGCAGTTTAGCCTCCTGGACAAAGGCCTGGATTAGCTTGATGCCGATGCCGCGGCGGTGGAACCGGGGGTCAACCCCCATGATGTCTATCCAGCCACCGGGGGGCATGCCGTACTCCCAGCCGCGTACATCTCCCAGTATAAAGCCCACCACCTGGCCCTCCGTTTCAGCCACCTGGCACAGGGGTGGGTATTACATCTCCAGGTAGCGGCTCACCGTTTGGGGCCATGAGGTTGCCCGGTCGGTGCCCGTTATGCGACGGTCTATATCCACGATGTGGCGGACATCGTTGCTGGTCATCTTGCGCAGGGTCACTTCTGCTTGTGTCATAATACGGCGCCCCCTTTTCTAATCCAGTTCTACCATAGTAGAGCCGTCCCCACCACTGCTCCTTTGGGCAGAACTGAAGGACTTGACCAGAGGATGGCGGGCCAGCCTTTCCCGAAGGGCCTGGCGTAACGCCCCTGTGCCCCGGCCGTGTGTGATTAGTACCCTGTTGAGACCCCGCAGGACTGCCCTGTCCAGGAAGAACTCCATTTCCTGTAGAGCTGGCTCCACCCGCTGACCTCTGAGGTGTAGCTCGGCGTCGGCCTCGGGGGGCTGGTGGGTCAGCGGGATGGACGGGGATGGGGTTGGGGCTGTGGCCCGTGACTCGAGCTGTTCGCCATCAAAGCGGGCACGTGTGGATCCCATAAGCACCTCCACCCGGCCGTCGGCCCCCGGTGGTGACAGCACGATGGCCGGCATGTTGAGCCCCTTTACCTTCACACGGTCGCCGCGTGACAGATCCCGCCACCATGGGGGCTGGGCAGGCGGTGGCCGCCACTCCCTGCCTTTGAGCCCCAGGCGCACGGCCCGGGTATCGTCCAGGGCGTGGCGCACCTGCTCCATGTCTGCCTCGGCTTCCAGTGCCCGCTCCGCCCGTACTAGTCGCCGCCTGACCTCCTCCGCCCGGGACGATAGTTCACGGCGCATCTCTCCCAAAATCTCCTCACGGCTGGAGGCCATCCGGAGCGCCTCGGCCACCAACTCCTGGCGTAGTGTCTGTGCCTGCTGCTGGGCCTCCCCCGCCTGGGCGCGCAGCCTTACGGCGACCGCCCTCTCCTGCTGCAGTTCCAGCAGAAGGTCATCGGTACGCCGCTCGCCGGGGGGTAGTAGCTCCTGGGCATGAGCGATGATGGACTGTGGCAGACCTAGGCGGGAGGCTATGATCAGAGCATAGCTGCGGCCGGGCAGGCCCATACTGAGCCGATAGGTGGGCATCAGGGTCTCAGGGTTAAGCTCTACGCTGGCGTTGGTCATCCCTGGCTGCTCTTCCACAAAGCTGGCCACGGAGCGGAAGTGGCCGGTGGCTATCGTGGTGGTCCCTTTATGGCACAGGTGGCCCAGGACGGCCCTGGCCAGTGCGGAGCCTTCCTCAGGGTCTGTGTTGGTGCCAAGCTCGTCCAGAAGCACTAAGGTGCGCTTGGTGGCGGTCCGTAGAATGACGGTGATGTTGTGTATATGGGAACTAAAGGTGGAATGGGCCTGCTCTATGCTCTGTTGGTCGCCTATGTCGGCGTAGACGCCGTCAAAAACGGAGAAGGCACTGCCCTCCGCCGCCGGGGGTAGCAAGCCCGCCTGGTACATTAGGGTGAGCAACCCCAGGGTCTTCAGGGCTATCGTTTTGCCCCCGGCGTTGGGGCCTGTGATGAGGAGCACGGGCCGTTGAGAGTGAATTTCCAAAGTGAGCGGCACAACGGGGCCGGGCAGTAGTGGGTGGCGTGCATCCACAAGGCGCAGGTAAGGTTGCTCCCCCTCCCAAGCCAGTGGTGGGGAGGCCCCCATGGCGCGGCCCAAGCGGCCACGGGCCAGTATCAGGTCCAGCTCGGCCAATACCTCCACCCCCCGGGCAATCTCCTCACCGTGCTCCCCCACTGCCTGGGAGAGTCGGCGGAGCACCCTAAGCACCTCCCGTTGCTCCTCCAATAAAAGCTCCCGCCAGGAATTGCCCAGTTCCACCATCTCATATGGCTCAACAAACACCGTGGCCCCGGTATCAGAGACATCGTGCACCAGTCCGGGCATCCTGCCCTTCATCTCCGCCTTTACCGGAAGCACCATCCGCTCCGAGCGGATGGTGAACACTGGCTCCTGGAGCACCTCCTGTCCCCTGGAAGAGCGGATGATGCGGCGAAGGTTGGTTACCAGGCGGTCATGTGCCTGGCGCACCCCTTCCCGAAGCCGGTGTATCTCGGGTGAGGCAGTGTCCGCCACCTCCCCCTGGGGGTTGATGCCGGACTCGATCTTTTTTTGCAGACCGGCAAGCTCTGGGAGCGATTCGGCCAGCGCGGAGAGGCCAGGGGCCTCTTTGTGCAGGCGGGCGAGGCTGTGGCGGGCGCGCCGGGCCGCTACCAGGGCTGCGGCCACCTGGCGTAGCTCCGCACCGGTGAGAGCCCCTTTCAGGGCAGCCCGTTGGGCGAGGGAGGCAATAGCCCCTGCTGTGGACAAGTCAATGTCCCTGCCTATGTCCAGCACCTTGATGGCCTCGGCCGTATGTCGCTGGAGGCGGGCCACCTCGTCCGGATGGTAACTGGGGCGCAACTCCAGCGCCTGTTGGCGGGCGAGGGGGGAGGTGGTGTGCCTCGCCAGAAGGCGGAGCACCTTATCAAACTCCATGAGCGTAAAAGAGCGGTCTGACACGCTCTGTGCTCCTGCGGGTTCCACTAACTCTAAGTCGGAGTCATTCTGAATCATAGCTGCGACTCTATTGTAGCAGGATTGTTAATAGGCAGCAGTAGCGAGGATATTAAGCATACTGTCTCTATCTGTGCCCCACGGGCGGATAAACTAAAGGTTTTGTCTTTCCCTCCCACCCGCCCGAGAGTTATTCCAGGGGGCTTCGCCCCTCAGACACCTGGATGGTAATGGCCGTTTGGCTGGAGATGTCATTTCCGTACATTCGTTGCCACTGGTGAAAAGGGTGTTGCTGCCACCTTGAGTTTGTCGGAAGGTGTGCGGCAACGGCCTGCTTCGACAAACTCAGTACGGCGCTCTTGCCCCGGCTGGCTTAACATAGCGCCTTTTCTGGTCAGCCTACCCCTGTGGCCTCAATAACCTCTCCAATATCAATAGCGCGGCCTCTTTGTCCAGCGGCTGGTTGTTGTTGCCGCACTTGGGGGACTGTATGCAACTAGGGCAGCCCGACTCACAAGGACAGTCCCTTACCAGCTCTAGGGTGGCCCGCCATAGCTCTTGCACCAACTCGTATCCCTTCTCGGCGATGCCCACGCCGCCGGGGTAGCCGTCGAAGATAAATACTTCGGGGCCGCCGGTGTCCGGGTGTGTCGGTGTGGAGACCCCGCCGATGTCCTGGCGGTCGCACAGAGCGAACAGGGGCAGCAGGCCGATGGCGGCGTGCTCTAAGGCGTGCAGGCCGCCGGCGAAGTTCAGCCCCCGGCTCTCTATACCTGTGGTGGGCGGTATGTGGAACCAGAGGGCTATGGTGGTGAAGGTGTAGGGGGGCAGGTCCAGCGGCTCCTTGCCGATGACCTCCTCCGTGAGCTGCTGCTTCTTGCGGAAACCTATGACCTGCAGGGTGACTTCCACCTCACCCAGAAAAACACGGCCCCTCCCCTCCGCTTTATCCGCAATCACTCTGATGATATGTACGTCGGTCAAGTCATGGGGCTGGGTGTAGTAGCTGACGTCAGTGGGCTGGACATAGGCCACCCTGCCGGACACATCCAGGTCGGTGACCAAGTAGCTCTCTCCCTGGTGGAGGTAGATGGCCCCCGGATGTACCTGGAGGAAGGCTACCGCCGCCTCTACGGTTTCCAGCAGACGTCCTTGGGAAGTGTCCACCACCGAGTATGCCTGCTCCGAGGTGGACCGCAGGTTAACCCTTTGGGCCGGATAGCTGAGGCTGGCCGAGGGGTACCACCGCCCCTTTTGATGGCGCAGAAGTCCGGCTTGCTCCTGCTCCTGTATGAGTGGTATCATCTCAGGCCCGAAGAACTCCTGCTCCTCCTCGGCCAGCGGCAACTCATAGGCTGCACACAACAGGTGTGGGTGTAGAATATGGGGGTTGGAAGGGTTCAGCAGGGCATTTTCCACAGGTTTGCCGAAGAGGGCCTCGGGGTGGTGCATGAAGTACTGGTCTAGGGGGCCATCCAGACCCACCAGGAAGCTCAGGGAGCGTTTCCCCCTACGGCCACTCCTGCCCGCCTGCTGGTAAGTGCTGGCGATACTGCCTGGATAACCGGTGAGGATGGTGGCGTCCAGTGTGCCTATATCTATGCCCAGTTCCAGGGCGGTGGTGGCTACAACTCCCAGTAACTCGCCCTGAAAAAGCTGGTGCTCTATCTCCCGCCGCACCTCCGGCAGGTAGCCCG